>CANEZU010000069.1 GCA_947444255.1 Flavobacteriaceae bacterium
ATGGTTGGTTGCCGATACAATGCGAAAAACACTTTAGACAAAAACTATCTGCATTTGGCTCAGCAATTAGGTTGTGAGATAAAGGCAGAAACAAAAGTATATGAAGTAGCACCTATAAATAGTGATGGTAGCGAAGGTTATCATGTAAAATTCGAGCACACCTTTTCCCTATTTCCTAAAAAAGAAACATTAAAAACAAAAGGGATTATTTTTGCAGGAGGTGTTTTAGGGACAATGGATTTATTATTAAAATTAAAGGAAACCCAATTACCTAATATTTCCGATACCCTTGGGCAAGGGGTTCGAACCAATTCAGAAAGTTTAATAGGGGTTACTACTTTTGACAGGAATACTTCTTTTTCAGAAGGTATTGCTATTGGTTCAATCCTTAATATAGACGAGAACAGACATCTTGAGCCTGTAAAATACTCCGAAGGCTCTGGGTTTTGGCGATTACTAATGGCGCCGATGGTTGAAGGTAAAACATTTATCACGCGGCTTTTTAAAATGATAGCGGATATTATTGTTCATCCTTCTAATTTTTTTAAAACCCTTTTTGTAGACGATTGGAGCAAACGAACTCCTATCTTACTTTATATGGAAAGTCTGGACTCTACTTTACAGATGAAACGCTCCTATTTGGGTTTTAAAAAAACGTCAATTGAAGCAGGAAATGCACCAACCGCTTTTAATCCTATGGCACAAGAAATAGCCCACAAGGTAGAAAAAATAATTAATGGAAAAGCTATGGTTATGGCCTCCGAAACACTATTGGGTATTCCGTCCACGGCACATATTTTAGGAGGAGCATGTATGGGCGAAACCGAAAAAACGGGGGTAATTGATAAAGACAATCGTGTATTTGGATACAAAAATATGCTTATATGCGATGGTAGTATGATATCGGCCAATATAGGAGTAAATCCAAGTTTAAGCATTAGTGCTATTAGCGAAAGGGCCATGAGTAAAATAGCATACAAAAGCTATTAAACCATATAAAGCAGCTGTTGTTATTTGCGCAAAAAATTCTTGAAGATATTGAGAGTCGATAAACTATTAAACGGTAAACTCCTGACCCCAGGTGTGTAATGACACGATGCTAGGCAATAATTTTCCACCTTTGGGAGTTAGGGTATATTCGACTGTTGGAGGCACGGTTGCAAAAACTTCTCTTGTAATGATACCGTTAGCTTCCATATTTTTGAGTTCCTTGACCAACATTCTAGTATTAATACCTTCGACACTCCTTTCTAATTCTTTAAATCGCATTTTGCCTTTCGACAAAATATAGATGATAGGCATGGCCCATTTTCCACCTATAATATCCAAAACTTCCTTTAAAGTACACGATTTATCCGAAACAATTAATTTTTTATTTTCCATAAGCCATTGATTTTGTTTATTGCTTTACATTAGGGTACTACTGTACAATAGTGTAACTACTTGCAAAAGTAAAGCTATGAATGTATATTTACAATTGAAATTTAAAAAAAAGTAAAAAATGAAGCTATTAGAATCCATAAAAGTGGGTGATCATACCCTGAAAAACCGAATGGTAATGGCCCCCATGACCCGTTCGCGAGCAAACCCAAATGGTACTGTAGGGGAGTCGACCGTATTGTATTATGCACAACGAGCGAGTGCCGGTTTAATCATTAGTGAGGCCATAAACATATCTGAAGAAGCTATTGGAAGTCCGTTAACCCCCGGTATATATAGCCCGGAACAAATTGATTCCTGGAAGAAAGTTACGCGAGCGGTTCACGAAAAGGGAGGTCTTATTTATGCACAACTTTGGCATACGGGACGTGTGGGTCATTCTCTTGTAAAAAATGGGGAACTGCCAGTTGCACCCTCAGCGATAGCGATTAAAGGGCAACAGCATTTCACTAAAGAAGGGCTGAAAGACTATGAAATTCCAAGAGCATTAAGTACGTCAGAAGTCGAAAAAATCGTCGAGGAATATAAGCAGGCGGCTATCAATGCTATCGAAGCCGGTTTTGACGGAGTTGAATTACATGCTGCTTTTGGCTATTTGCCCAATCAGTTTTTGGCAGAAAGTTCCAATCAAAGAAGTGACCAATATGGCGGAAGTGCTGAAAATCGCAATCGCTTTGTAATCGAAATCATGCACGAAATGACTAAAGCTATCGGCAGCAATAAAGTAGCAATTCGCCTATCTCCAACTAGTACTTACAATACTATTGTGCATCAAAATCCGGTAGAACAATTTACATTAGTCCTAAACGAACTCAATAAATTGCCTTTGTCTTATCTTCATTTGATGAACGTCCCCTTCCCTATTGATCAATTTCCACAATATCCTGTTGCTGTTATTGACACATTTGGAAAACTAACGCAACACCCCCTAATTGCTAATTGTGGCTATACACGAGAAACCGGAGAAGCCGAATTGGAAAAAGGAATTGCAACACTAATTTCATACGGCATCTTATTTTTGGCTAATCCTGATTTGCCTGAGCGTTTTGAGCGCGATGCAGCACTTAACGAAATCGACAAAGCAACCCTATATGGTGGTAAAGATGCCGGTTATATTGATTATCCTTTTTTGGCCGAATCCTAAACGGCGACTCAACTAGTACTTAAAAAAATAGCAACTAATATAAAAAATCCTAATTATGAATCGAATTGAAGTAATTTTAACCATCGACACCGATACTCTTCCGTCCAATTTTCCAGAAATACTAAAAGAGGAACAAGAAGTTGTTGCAAGATGGAAAGCGGAAGGTATTTTAGAACATCTATTTTTAAGACAAGCCAAAAATGGTGCGGTATTAATTTTCAAAGATATAGAAGAAGATAAAGTGAAAGAATTGATGGAGACACTACCACTCTACCGACTGAAAAAAAGTGTAGAATATTTGAACTTGATGCAACAGTTTTAATCCATTAACAAAAGCGTTCGGAATTTTAACAGCGGTCTTTTAATTTCGTTTTCAATAGGAAGTTTGACCCTTTATTGAGCCCCTGAGCAACTCCGGATCTCTTGTCGGTGCTGCTATTTAGACCGAATGAATTTATAATAAAAAGAGGCAAGTTGGCCTCTTTTTTATGGGTTGTATTTTCAGCTGTTTCTTTGTTTCTTAAGGAACCGTATAATTCCCTTTTTAGGAAAATCGTTTTGGATATCAGGAAGAATACTTCCAGACTGATGAAATGGAATCTAATTTAAAAGTAACTATTTTCTTAAATTATAAAAAAAAGCTATTATTTTTACAAAGTAGAAACGTATAAAAACGAACTAAAATGGCTTTAGCATTTGAAAGCGAAATTGAAATAATAGAAGTAATGGAAGCTTACTTAATCCATTCTCGTCCAGCAGAAGAATTTAGACCTCAAGTAGACCTGAATTATAAGATAGAAGGCCAAAGTGTTATTGTTGTTGAGATTCGTCCTGTTTGGAATAATCCAAGCCTAAAAAGGGAGTCGAATATCGCAAAAGCTAGCTTTGTCAAAACGGAGAATGTCTGGAAAATATACTGGTTTAGATCGGATATGAAATGGCATGTTTACGAACCAAATGCGAAAGTGAGTCGTTTAAAAGAGTTTGTGAGAATTATTGTTGAAGACGAATTTTCTTGTTTTTGGGGCTAGACGAGAAAACCGAATTTGGTTTACGGCCTGGGCTTGTACCTAATGACACCAAATTATATAGTTTGGTTTTTTTGGGACGGCTGTTTTCTATTTGATCGAAGGACCAATCGGAAGAAAGGGCTTCATTAGACGTCAAATCATTTGAAGTTTAAATTCAAAATCGGTAATTTAAAAAATTATCAAAATAAGTACGAAATTAAAACACATTGCGATAGTTGTGGACGATTAGGATAAAGCGATCGCTTTTTATACTCAAAAATTAAATTTCACTCTTGTCGAAGATACTCCACTTTCGGATACAAAACCTAGGGTTATTGTTGGAGCTAAACGGGCGAATGAAGAACAAAATCGCTATTCAGCTGTTTATTTTAAAATAAATCTACTTCTTGATATTTCAAAATAATCCAATATAATTTGATAATAATGAAATACACCGATTCATATTTACTATAAGCCTTGAAATAATCACTAATTTATAGGTCTAAATTGGAAATAAAATCCTTTCAATTGTCCAATATAAGGCTATGCAACCAATACCTGTTGAAATAGGATAAACGATTCTTTCTTTATACCAAACTTTGTGGCTAAACCATTTGCTAATTAAAATATAAGCGGCTAAAACAATTGTTAATTGCCCTAATTCAACCCCAATATTGAATGACAAAAGGGAAGCTAAAAACTGATTTTTTGGTAATCCAATTTCTTTTAAAGCATTCGCAAATCCCAAGCCGTGAATTAAACCAAATCCAAAAATAACGGTTAATCTCCAGGGGTTTGTTTTATCGTGGACTATGTTTTCAATAGCTGTGAAAAGTATTGATAATGCAATTAATGGTTCTACAATATTTGAATTTGGAATGATAAATCCTGTTGCTGCTATTGCTAATGACAAACTATGGGCGACTGTAAAAACAGCGCATTGAACAAATACTGTTTTTATATTGGAACTCAAAAAAAACAAGGTCAAGATAAAAAGAATGTGATCGAAGCCCAAAGGGAGGACATGTGAAAATCCAAGTTGCAAATAGGCGCTTAGGGTTTCTAAATTAGGCATTTATTCTTTTATAAGTTTACTTATCGAGGTTCTTTTATCACTATTTATTAAGAAATAAATACCATTTGGCAGTGCTGAAAAATCTTGATTTTCAATAGATTTTCCTTTATAAATCAGTTGTCCTAGATTTGAATAAAGCTCAAAATTTTCATTTCCGCTTAAAGATTTTAATTTAATATTGGAATGGAATGGGTTTTGAAAAACCTCTATTGAAGAAGTGTTGTTAAATTTATTAATTGCCAAAACTGGATTTCCTCTAACACAAAGCACATAATTTGTGTTTGTTTTGATACTGTATGTTGTAATTCCAAAAATAGTATTCCAATACCATGCACTCAAAGTTTGATTTGGAAGTGTTGTTGATGACCAATAATTATGAATTCCTAAACTTGAAAAATAAGGGGCAAAAACAGATGGATTTGTTGCTAGTTCATTATTGAGCGATTGCAACTCTTTGATGTTTGGTAATCTCCAATCCGAGCTTGATCCAATTGTTAGACCTTCAGCATAAGCCAAAGCTTGTTCCCAAGTTTGAGCAGTTGAATTGGGTGTTTTTTGCCAAATCAATTGTGTCAAATTATCGGTTATGGTTCCATCGCCATTATCCGTAAAATGGTTTGCGATAGTTGCTGTAGGAATTGGGTTTCGAACGGCTCGAGCGTGAAATTTTTTTGTTCCGCCAGCACTAATAGTTTCTGTTTTGGGATGATTTCCAATTCCGCCTCCTGCATTTGTACACCAAACTTTTGTAGTAGAATCTTTTTCATAAACACTTGTCCACCAGTATTCGGCAGCAGTCAAAGTGAAATAGGTTGTATTCAATGCAGGATTTGTATTTTGATGATTCAGAATACTAAACGATTCTATTGGTGTTGGCAATCGCCAGTCGGAAAAACCTCCAAGAGATAAATCATTGCAATAAATAGTTGCATTTTCAATTGTCATTTCGCCACCATCAACTTGTTGCCACATTAAACCCGTTACATTATCTGTTATTGTACCATTGCCATTGTTAGTATATGAAGGCGTATTAATCAAATAATCTTGGTCTTCGCCAAAAGTAGCTGTGTAAGTTGTAGTTTGACCTGTATCCGGTAATAATTGTATTGTTTTAATTACACTTTGACCAAAAAACAAAGTAGATTTTACGATAAGGAATCCGAAAAGTAGTCTTTTTTTCATTTGAAATAAGTTTTGCAATTATTCAACCATTTATTTTTTTTGTGAATACAAATGTTTCTGAAATTATTTTAACTGATTACTTTCCTGATGGAAGCGTATCAATAACAATATTTTCTGAATTGGCATTGGTTTCAATCACTTTAACCCCCAATCTAATCTGTTTTTCATGCCTAGTTAACTATTAATTTCTTGCTTACAACGGAATTTGAAAACTGAATTTTTACTAAATACGCTCCTTTTGAAACATTTTTAATATTTAAAACAGGACTAAATCGCAGCGTTTTATAAACTAAACTTCCTTTTAAATCATAAATGGAAACAGTTTGGACATCATTTTCCAAAAAGTCGTTCCCTAGATTTATTTGTAAAATATCTGTTGCAGGATTTGGAAAAATAGTAATATTTTTTTCTATTGAAATGACATTTGCTGTAGACAAATTCGGAACAGAACACAGTGCGGTCCCATTATAATTAGTTGTAGTTATCCCTGTTGGGGTGATATATTGAAATGTATATAAACCACCTGCAGTCGCTGTATAATTTGTTGCATAACCCGAAACTCCATTTAAAGTATAGGCAGTGCTGTACCCATTATTTGAATTAGCCGTACAAGAAGTGATTAGGGCTCCTGCCAAAGGTGTCCAATTTTCATTTCTAACGGGGCCTCCTTGTGGTTGTGGAATAATTTGCTTGTCGGAATCTTCTGTAACAACCCCCACCATATTTCCAATCATATATGGAGCCTGAGTTGTTCCGTGATAATGGTAAACTCCGTTTAAAAAATGGCCGTGATTAGCATCTAAAGTTGTCATTGTAACTCCTGTTGGTTCTAAACTACCATAAACTGCAAATCCATCAAGTCCAAAAGCAATTGGTAATGTTGCAGAAGCTTGTCCTAATGTAATCAAATGCAAAGGTGCAATGTGATAATGATAATCATCGCCTCTTCCACAGTGTCCACCATAAATATCGAGTTGACCATCGGTAAAACTATCAACACCAGTATTAGTATGGTAGTTAAAAATGGGAACGCCATTAACTGCCATCGCTATAGCTCCTTTTAAAAAATGAGTACCAGAAACAGGCACAGGAGTCAGCGCTAATTCAGGATTCAATGGGATACTCCAATGGTTCGTATTAATATAACATTTTGAAATTGGCACTTGTTGTTGCCAGCCGTGATTTGAAATTCCAACCATCATCGTGTGATTTGGTATTCCAGTTGAATTCACATAGAAATAATTAGCATCATAAGAGGTGCTAACTGTTGAAGAAAACGGAACAAAAGCCGCTGTTAAAAATGCAGGGTCAGTTATAGAAAGTGCTTTTTTAGTAAAACTGTATAAGGACATTAATATTCCAAGAAATAAAACGGGATATAAATATTTTATTTTTTTTCTGTCGGATAGGCTATAAATATAATATCCAAATGCGACTAATAAAATTAGGATTATCCAAAATTTGTAATTAAAAACACTTTGAATTGAGGTTTCTTTTTGGGTTGAAATAGTGTTTATATTTTTAACCCATTTTTCTTTATTTATAACAAATGCCTGATCGTCCTTTGATAAATTTGTTAAAGGGAATTTTGAAATTCTAGTATTGGCATCTTCAATAAAAACCATACCATTTTTAAACATTATAAATGTACCATCTATCTGTTTATGTTCTTTTTCGATTGACCAGTGTCTTAAAACAACTTTGTCGTAATTGATGGTATGTGAAAAAATTAAATGGCTTAATAAGCAAAATAATAGTAGGTTAATTTTTTTCATTTTGTAGATTTATAGTTAAACATTTAAAATACTATTTTATCACAATATATTTTTTTATTTTAATCACTAGGGATTAATTCGTTGAAGCGCTTCTTCGATTTATTTTTGTAATATGGTTTTGGTAGCGAATATATTCATAAAATTTATACGGTTTCCGTTTTACTGCAACATTTTACCTCCTGCAGTATAGGGAAGATTTTTTTTTCTTATTCAAAGTGTTCCAACGGAAAGTCAGACAAGAAGCCACCTAAAAATTCCTTTTGAGGCTGCTTTCTTAAACTATCTTTTGATAACTCTCAATATCTTAACATCCAAATCCTGTGTTAGAATAATAGTATAAACACCCGATTGATAATTGTTACCCATTTCTTGATTCGCAATTTCAGATACATCGATATTATGCACCTCTATCAATCTTCCAGTGAGGTCATACACATTTAGATTCACTTTTTCATAGCTAGATGTTGTGAGGTCTAACTTAAAATTAGTAGAGAATGGATTGGGATATAGCACTGCATTAAATTTAACCGCAATTGTAGTTAGTCCGTTTGGTACATTTAGTTGGTTTGTTGTAATATCATATAAACAAGATAGTGCGTTCCAAGTCGCGGTTTGATCACTCGTTAATGTTGTTGGCGTTTCTGGTTTTGTTCCTGTGATATCATATTGACAAGTCAGTCCGTTCCAAGTAGCTACTTCATAACAAGCCAAAGTTGGTGCTAGCGGTTGTGGTGTTAGCGTAAGGACTAGGGCTGTTCTACTACTTTCGCAAGTACCAACAGTTTGAGAAACATAATAAGTAGCTGTAGCAAGTGCCGTTGAACTAGCTAAAGCAGTTCCTTCATTTTCAAGATCATACCATTTTAAGTTGGTTCCTATTGCTGTTAAATCAGCCACCGTTCCTGAAGCACAAAAAGTTTGAGCCGAAGCGATTGGGGTTGCTGGTGTATTTACGGTAATTGTTACCGCAGTTCTGGCGCTTTCGCAGCCGTTATCGGTTTGAGAAACATAATACGTAGCTGTAGCAAGTGCTGTTGAACTGGCTAAAGCAGTTCCTTCATTTTCAAGATCATACCATTTTAAGTTAGTTCCTGTTGCTGTTAAGTCAGCCACCGTTCCTGAAGCACAAAAAGTTTGAGCCGAAGCGATTGGGACAGCTGTTGTATTTACGGTAATTGTTACCGCTGTTCTAGCACTTTCGCAGCCGTTGTCGGTTTGAGAAACATAATAAGTAGCAGTAGCAAGTGCTGTTGAAGTGGCTAAAGCAGTTCCTTCATTTTCAAGATCATACCACTTTAAATTAGTTCCTGTTGCTGTTAAATCAGCTACGGTTTTACTAGCGCAAAAAGTTTGTGCCGAAGCCGCTGGGGCAGCTCCTTGCGTTCCTGTAATGTCATATTGACAAGTTGCTGGGTTCCAAGTAGCGGTTTGATAACAAGCTACAATTGGTGCATCCGTAATCGTACAATTTCCTAAACTTAGTTCGTTCAGCATTTTATTGGTTAGGGTAACTTCTGAATATTTGTCGGTGGAATTATTTGTACTGTTGTCGTCTATAGCCCATGAGTTTCCGTTGTTATAGAGCAATTTTAAACCATTAGCCGATAAGCTATTTAAATCCGTTTCTAGGTAACTTAGTTTCACTAAACCACTATAACCCGCAGTAGTTTCGCTAAATCGAAAACTTTTGTTGATGTGAGCAATAGCAGTACTGTTGCTTACAGCATCACTTCCTGACAGGCTTGAAATAAGACTAAAATCGGATGAAGGTATCAGGTCTAAACCCTCAGCACCAAGGACGGTTCCTGTTTTTATATTAAACTCCGTTCCTGAAGCTAGCGAAATAATATTATGAATCGTTATTAAAACAAGGGTGTCTCCGTTCTTAATATTATAATCGTTGAGTATACCAATGTCTTCGAGCTTTATTGTTTCAAAAAATAAAATTTGTTGACTTTGGGAGATTTCCTGTTGGTCTTGAATTTTTTGTTTTACATTATCGACCGTGTCAGAGGGTTCTACTTCTAGTGTGATGGTTGTTTCGGACGATATTTTCACGAAGATTGACATCCCTTGCACACTTTGAACACCAAGCCCAAAGAGGCAGAGCATAAAATAAATGGTAGTATTTTTCATTTGTGTTTTGTTATGTTTTTAGGTTGAATTATTCACCAACCATTACTAACCTTTAAGTGTTTTAGCTATTTATTCTTAAATTAAAAACGCAACAACTTAGCTAAACTCCTTTATTGATTGGCTTTCTTGACGTTTAATTTATATAAAAGAGTTTTAATCAATAAGACCTAATGGCACGAATAGCTAAAACATTAGTACTACTCTTATTAAATGTACCACTAGCACCATCGGTAAAATCTTGGAGATAGGCCTCTGTATTGCTACTCGCTGTTGAACTCCAATAATAGTGACTGTTAATCATAAAATTACCAACTACTGTTTGCTGTAAATAAAGAAAAGAGAGTTCCTTTTTGGTTGGTAATCTCCAATCGGTATATTTTTGTCCGGCTACTGAATGATTGCTTGAGATATTAATTTTATTTTGAGCATCAAACCAACTAGAAAAAACATCTTGATCTTGGGTTTCTGAAATTAAACCGTGTTGCAAATTGCTATCAAATCCGGAGTCCCCATCTTGTAAAATATAAAATACTATACCTCCTTGATAGCTGTCTCCGATAACCTTAAAAACAGGAACAGAAACCGGACCACCTATACTATTAGTCCATTCGGTTCCGTTAAATACTTGTAGTTCTCCATAAGCCCCACAGTTAGTGCACCACAATACTAAGCCAGCAGCGGGTGTGCTAATGGCCTCTCTTTGGGCTGCTATCATACGTGGAGGCAAAAAACCTTTTGTAGTTGAGGCTACCTCTAATTGTGCCGAAGCATTAATATTTGCAGTTGCTACACCAATTCCTACTTGAGCAGCAGCACTGATAGATAAAAGAGTAATAAAAGAGTAAAAAAGTTTTTTCATGATCGTTGTTTTAGTAGTTTCTAGTAGATTTATAATTTATTTGCAAGTGTACAGCATAAAGTAGAGCCAGAAAACAGGCGCAAGCGTACTTTCAATGCGTTTACAATAATTTTCAATTATTTTACAAGTTTATTTAGTGTAAACTCTACAGCCTGGGTCATTTTAATAAATAACATTTCCAATAATCTATTTTGATTCGTTTTAGTTTTGTATAATTACTATAAAAGACCCTTTATTTGTGTTTTTTCAACATAATTACAAGTTTTTTCAATTTAAATACAAGTTTATAAAGTATGAAATCAAAAGGATAATTAATAACTTTACAAATCTAAAACGCCCCTTCTTTTTTATAAAAACAAAAAATAAATGCCCGAAAAACTACTTTACCTTTTAAGTGCTTTACTAGGTTTCATCACTATATTTATCATCGGATTTCGATTTAAAACCAACCGGAATACTAATTTTTATTTGATTGTATTTTTGTTTTTGAGTTCTAGTCGTTTTCTCCTCCACGGCATATCTAATGTGTTAGTCCTGATGGACTTTCAGAAACAAATAGATTTAATTTTTGTTACGATAGCATGGCCTTTGCTCTATTTGTATTTTAGCAATTTAGTATACAATCAAGCTACTTTAATAAAGAAAGAATTAGTTCATTTCATAATTCC
>CANEZU010000070.1 GCA_947444255.1 Flavobacteriaceae bacterium
CCGACACCCAGACTTGTTCAGGTCTGTTTATTTCTAAATCAAGAATCTGATTTTGATGTTTTCTAAACCGATGATGAGAGTTAGTGGTTATGTGATAAGAACGTTTTGGCTGGATCAATAAATGATTGGCTCTAAGGATATCAAAAAACTTATCTCTTCCAATTTTAATCAATTGGAGCTTATCCGATAAAAGATAGTATAACTTTTTTGTACCCAATCTAGGCATTGATTTTCTGATTTCAATAACCATAGAAACTACTTGTTCTGCTTTACTTTGTTTATTGATTTTTCTTCTAATTTTTCGATAATAAACCTGTCTGTCTATCCCGAACAAATAACAGGTAAACACTAGTGTTTGTTGTTCTTGTTCTCTAAAATGGTCGATTGTTCGGGTGGAGAGTTTTTTCGTATGTCAATTTTATATTCTTGCTCTGCAATATCAATCATCATATCAAAAATGATCGCTTTCTTGTCAGCAACAAAAGCTTGTCGCTCCAAAAATGCCTTTTGTTTTTCTAAAAGCTTGACCTGGACTTCAAGCTCCATAATCTTTTGTTCGGGTGATTTTTCCATCTTTAAAGGGATTTGATTCTCCCAATCAAAGTTACCAAATTTAATTAACCATTGTACAACTGTCTTTCTGCATTGAATACCGTACTTCTTCCTTGCCTGACTAACTGTAAGTTGTCCTCGTTCTATTTCTTGAACGATTTCTAATTTTAAAGACATCGTGTAGTCTTTTTGTGTGCGCTTCACATAGCGACTTTCTTTAGGGTTTTCCATAGGGATACTTTTTGTGTATCGCTATTTCAGGACGGGACAGTATAAAAACAAAAAAACCCAGTCAAAAAATTGACCGGGTTTTTATGCTATTAACCAACCAAAAAACTATAAATTATAAAAATTTATATAAAAATATAAGGAAACCACTCCTCTATTTTTGTTTGACAAAAGTATTGCTTTATTTGATATATATTTAGCTAAAATCGAATTTTAACAATTTATTAATACCTTTAGCAAGAAACCACTTGAATTTTTTGTGTTTTATTTAACAAAAAACCCTTATAGCTAGAGTGTTCCCCTTTTTTCCTGCTCTCTTTCAATGGATTCAAACAAGGCTTTAAAATTTCCTGCGCCAAAACCTTTAGCTCCCATACGCTGAATAATTTCAAAAAACAAAGTTGGGCGGTCTTCAATAGGTTTCGTAAAAATTTGAAGCAAATAGCCATCTTCATCAGCATCTACCATAATTGCTAGTTGCTCTATCGCTTTCAAATCCTCGTGCATCATCTTCATATGCTCTCCCAATCGTTCTGGTATCGCTGCATAATATTCATGTGGTGGAGCTGACAAAAATTCAATTCCTCTTTCTTTTAATGCCCTAACTGTCGAAATAATATCATCTGTTGCAATTGCAATATGCTGAACTCCGGCGCCTTCATAAAAATCAAGATATTCTTCAATTTGAGATCTTTTATTCCCTTTAGCTGGTTCATTAATTGGAAATTTAATTCGACCATTCCCATTACTCATCACTTTACTCATCAATGCCGAGTATTCTGTATGGATTTGTTTGTCATCAAAAGACAGAAAATTCACAAAACCCATTACATCTTCATACCATTTTACCCAAGTATTCATTTGATTCCATCCAACATTACCCACCATATGATCAATATATTTGAGTCCTATTGGTGTTGGATTATAATCGGATTTCCATTCTACAAAACCTGGCAAAAACGTTCCATTATAGTTTTTACGTTCTACAAACAGATGCACTGTTTCTCCATATGTGTAAATTCCGGCGCGAACCACTTCTCCAAATTCATCTTTTTCAACAACAGGTTCCAAATATACTTTGGCCCCTCTTTTGGTTGTTTCTTCAAATGACTTTCTGGCATCTTCAACCCAAAGAGCGATAATTTTTATTCCATCACCGTGCTTTTTGACATGTTCTCCTACTTCAGAATCACTGGTCAATGCTGTGGTTAATACCAGTCGGATCTTGTCTTGTTTCAAAACATAGGAAACACGATCTTTTGATCCCGTTTCCAGACCTGAATAAGCAAGAGATTGGAATCCAAAAGCGGTTTTATAAAAATGAGCGGCTTGTTTCGCATTTCCGACATAGAATTCGACATAATCAGTTCCCATTAATGGTAGAAAATCCTGAGCTCCTTCAAATATTTTTTCTAATCCGTATTCAATTGATTTTATTTCTTTGTTCATTTTTGTTTAATTTGAGAATTAGTTAAGGAGATAAATTGAAAATTAGTAAACTTAATTAGTTTACCATCTAATACGTATATTGCCCAGACAAGCTTATTCCACCCAGGATTTATAATATTCGCCATCATCCAATCCCATGGCTTCTTCAGTAACCATAAGAGGTCGAAAAGTGTCAATCATAACTGCCAATTCAAAGGTTTCTGATTGACCAATACTGCGCTCCATGGCTCCTGGTGCTGGTCCATGAGGAATTCCTTTTGGATGTAAAGTAATATGACCTTGTTCAATATTGTTACGACTCATAAAATCACCATCCACATAGTACAATACCTCATCACTATCAATATTGCTGTGATTATAGGGCGCTGGAATTGATTTTGGATGATAATCATACATCCTCGGTACAAAAGAACAAACCACAAAAGTGGAAGTTTCAAAGGTTTGATGAACTGGCGGCGGCTGATGAACTCGACCAGTTATGGGTTCAAAATTATGAATACTAAACCCGTAGGGGTAATTATATCCGTCCCAACCCACTACATCAAAAGGATGACTCGCGTATACAAATTCATGTATCATCCCTTCCTTTTTGATTTTAATCAGGAAATCTCCTTTCTCATCATGGGTTTCGAGTTCTGATGGTAATTTAAAATCGCGTTCGCAAAAAGGAGAATGTTCTAAATGTTGCCCCGAATCGTTTTTATATCTTTTTGGAGTATAAAATGGAGCGAACGACTCCACATAAAACAATCGATTTTCGCTAGTTTCAAATTCAATTTGGTAAATTATTCCTCTTGGAATTATAAGGTAATCCCCATATTCAAATGAAATATTCCCCAACATCGTTCGAAGTTTACCTTTTCCTTTGTGGATAAAAATCAATTCATCAGCATCGGCATTTTTATAAAAATAGTCTTTTAACGATTTCTTGGGCGCAGCTAAACCAATCGAACAGTCCTTATTGACTAACATCGGTTTTCGGCTCAATAAAAAATCATTTTCAGCTTTTAAATCAAAGCCTTTCAATAATAAGGATTTAATATTTTTACCAATAGCAATATTGGGTTCAACAGAATAAGATCTCCGTATTTCCTTTACTTGCGTTGGTCGATGAACATGATAGGATAAGGATGAATGACCGTGAAAACCTTCGGTTCCAAAAAGTTGTTCATAATAAAAACCACCATTTGGTTTTTCAAACTGCGTGTGTCTTTTTTGAGGGAAAGTCCCTAGTTTGTGATATAATGGCATTATTTTAAAATTAAAAATGAGACAATTAGAAAGTAGGAATTTCATAAATTAGCTTGTCGCTCGTATCTTGAACTAATTTAATCCCTTGTCAGACTAATTAATTGCTCATTCCGGACTTCTCTTTAGGAGAAACTTTAGATAATTTAATAAACCATTCCAACTTACATGCATCTAACAAATATCGTGATAATTTTATTTTAAGCTTTGTTTCTTAACAATAATTTAAAAATCAGCTGTTTTTTAAAGTAATTTCTGTTTTTAATGCACTAATTAAAAAATAAAGCGTGTTGTTAATCGTACATAATAGAACCAATATTCACTAGAATCAGCTTTTTTGTAAGGTACTTCTGCTGTTTATTATGGTTTACCTACCTTTGGACTTTCTAATTCACTTCCTTCAAAATATCAATATGACAATTAAATCCGAATCATGGGGTTCTCGAGTGGGGCTCATTCTTGCTATGGCGGGAAATGCTGTTGGTTTGGGTAACTTTCTTAGGTTTCCTGTTCAGGCCGTTCAAAATGGCGGTGGCGCCTTTATAATTCCCTATCTAGTCTGTTTTTTTTTCATGGGAATTCCATTACTTTTTATTGAATGGTCTAGCGGAAGATATGGTGGCCGATTTGGAAATCACAGTACTCCTTTTATTTTGGACTCCTTATCTAAAGGGAAAATCTGGAAATATGTGGGGGTCTTTGGAATTTTTACAAACGTTGCCGTAGCCGCTTATTATTGCTATATCGAATCTTGGACCATGGCCTATGTTTACCATTCGATAATTGGAACTTTTGAAGGAATGAGCCAAGTGCAAGTCGCTGGTTTTTTTGATTCCTATGTAGACATTGGACAATCAACTACCGGAATTCCATATGAAGCTATCCTATTTTATATCCTTTGTTTGGTGTTGAACACTTTTATTTTATCAAAAGGGCTTAGAGGAATAGAAAAAGTAGCTAAAATTGGAATGCCATTATTAATCCTTTTCGGAATAATTCTAGCTGTCAAAGGATTAACTCTTGGATCAACAGGTGCATCTGAATTATTCCCTGATGCTAATGCTTGGGACGGTCTCAATTTTCTTTGGACTCCCCAATACGATTCCTTGGCGAATCCAAAAGTTTGGCTTGCTGCTGCAGGACAAATATTTTTTACACTTTCAGTAGGAATGGGAACGATTCACTGCTATGCCTCCTATTTGAAATCTAATGATGACGTGGCTTTGAATGCTATTACAACCGGTTTTTTAAATGGTTTTGTAGAAGTAGTTATCGGAAGTTTAATCGTTATTCCAATAGCTGCTGGTTATCTAGGTTTAGACTGGGTATTAGAAAATGCAGGTTTTGGTATGGCGTTTCAAACCATGCCCTACTTATTTCAGCAATGGGGTGATTATTTAGCGCTATTCGCTGGATTATTCTGGTTTGGTTTATTGTTTTTTGCAGGAATCACCTCTTCATTAGCTATGGGAACTCCTTGGATGGGCTTAATGAGCGATGAATTTAATTGGAAACAAAGTAAAGGCGCATGGTCATTTGGAGCCATGGCACTTATTATGGGCTTGCCAACCGTTTTTTTCTACAAACAAGGCGTCTTTGATGAATTTGATTATTGGGCTGGAACGGTGAGTCTCGTGGTTTTTGCCTTTTTGGAAACCCTATTATTTTCCTGGATTTTCGGAATCAAAAAGGGATGGGATGAAATTAATCTAGGTGCCGATATAAAAGTACCCGTTCTTTTTAAATACGTAATTTTAATTATAACACCGCTTCTAATAGGGTGGGTTTTGGTTTCCAGTATTCCGGATATTGCAGATAAAATTACAAACAAGGACACTAATAATAAAGAATGGTTTGCTAATTCTTTTTATGCTGAAAACTTTGAAGCAGCTGGATTTGAAACAGGATTAGTCGATTCTGTGAGTAGAAATTATATCCGAATTTCATTTCAAAACACGAAGAAAATTTTAAATAAATCCAATAACAAAATTGCATTAGTAAACTTTAAAGATCAAAAAACATATACTTTCAAAGAAAATCAACACCCAATTGTTTCGGTTGGCGATCGTATCAAACCTAAAGACGCGATTGCTGTAGGTCGCTTTACCAATATCGTTTTTTATAAATCTATAGGGAGATTTTTATTAATAAGCCTTCTTGTTTTTGTGTCATCGATTGTTTACGTCATTTCGAATAAAAGAAAAAAAGAAGAAAAATCTACATTATGAAAATAGAAGCAATAGTTACCATGGTTTTAGCACAAGGATTCGTAACCTTAATGGCTGCCTATTTTTTCTACAGAGTCTTTACAAGCAAGCCAAAAAAGGAAGAAGATCCTTCATCTGAAGAAGATGGGAAAATGAGTTAGTTTATAGGAAGCTAATTTAAATTTAATTAAAACAATTACGATTATCTGGTTCCTATAACTATATTAATAAGAAAAGGCTTTAAAGAAATGACGAATTGTTCTTTAAAGCCTTTTCCTTATTAATTTAAAATATTATTTATTCTTTTTAAAACTATAGGTGTAGACCATTGCGTGTATAGCAGCAAATGCAAGAGAAAAATAGAAGAAAATCGTATCATCTGCACCTTCATCCATATGGTGAAAGAACGCGAGAACAATCAATATAAGTACCATAGCTAAGCCAGAACTTGCAACTGTTTTGTATGCATTAAGTCCAAAATTTCCTTTATTCAAAACACTGTTTTTCATTCCGTAGAATAAATACAAATCAAAACCAATCATCATCCAAACAATAAGTCGAATCCATGTATCCAATGGTAAGAAAACCATCATAAACAAGCAAACTAAAACTCCTGCTATTGGCACAAAAGGAACGAATGGTGTTCTAAAAGCTCTTGGTGCATCTGGCATTTTTTTACGCATAATCAATACCCCAATACAAACCAATATAAAGGCAAATAAAGTTCCAATACTGGTCATTTCACCTACAACTCTGGCAGGAACAAAGGCAGCAAATAAACTTACAATGACCATAAACAAAAGGTTGTTTTTGGCTGGTGTTCTAAATTTAGAATGTACTTCAGAAAACACTTTAGGCATCAATCCATCTTTACTCATAGAGAAAAATACTCTACTTTGACCCATCAACATTACTAATATTACGGAAGCGTATCCTCCTAAAATCGCAAGTAAAATCGCATTATTCAACCAAGGATAGGCTGGAGTAATCATACCGTTTGGCCCCATAGTTCCCATTGCTTCAACTGCAATTGCTACAGGAGCAATCCCATCCTTTCCTGCGAATGCCTGATAATTCACTACACCAGTCATAACGTGGGCGAAAAGAATATACAAAATAGTACAAATTCCCAAGGATAATAAAATACCTATTGGCATGTCTCTTTTTGGATTTTTAGCTTCTTGTGCTGCAGTTGAAACCGCATCAAAACCGATATAAGCAAAAAACACAATTGCAGCTGCCCGTATTATTCCGGAGAATCCAAATTCACCAAACGTTCCTGTATTTTTTGGGATATAAGGCGTATAATTTTCGGGTCTGATATATTGCCATCCTACAGCTATAAAAACCAATACAACTGTAACTTTAAGTAATACAATAATTCCGTTTACAAAAGCAGATTCTCTAGTTCCACGAATCAATATCATAGACATCAGCATCACAATAATGACCGCTGGTATATTTATTATTCCTCCTTCGAATGGGGAAAGCATATAGGCTTCATCAATATGAATTCCACGTCCTTCGAGAAATCGCCCGAGATACCTAGACCAACTTATAGAAACCGTGGCTGCTCCTACGGCATATTCCAAAACTAAATCCCATCCGATAATCCATGCAACAAATTCACCCATTGTAGCAAATGAATAGGTATAAGCACTTCCTGCTACAGGAATCATTGACGAAAATTCGGCATAACATAAACCGGCAAAAAGACAACCAAAAGCAGCGACAAGAAAGGAAATTGTAATGGCTGGACCAGCATTAGTGGAGGCGGCTAAACCTGTAATAGAAAACAATCCCGCTCCAATAATTGCTCCAACACCTAAAGCGACTAATCCTGGTGCTGTTAACGTTTTTTTTAATCCTTTTTCAGAATCTGATGCCTCATTTAATAATTGCGCTAAGGGTTTTCTTTTCCAAATTGACATATAATTCTGAGTTAAGTTATTTTTAAAAAACCAAATATATCGTTTTTAAATGAGATCGAACAAAAAAATGTTCCTCCCCTTTTATTTTTAAAATCGGAAGCCAATACTAAACCAAGCGAAGCTTAGACTGTGTTCAGGGGACCAGCTGTATTTGAATTCAATTGGACCTAAAATAGTTTCTAATCCATACCCTAAAGCATAACCTGAATATTTAGGAATTGAAATCCATTTTGGACTATCAAAAATGTTGTTGTCTGCATTAGCATAGTTCGCAGTTAGATTTAAATGGTTTTTTTTAAAAAACTCATAATCAATTGTAATCGTTGATTTTATGTAACTATTGGCCGCAATACTTAAAAAGTCATAGCCATAAAAATGTTTAAAATTATTGATGGTATTAAAGCCATATCCTCCTAAAACAAAATCAAAAAAGGGAACCCCTCTTTGACCAATCGTAAATCCCGCCTCTGTTTCTAAATTAAGTGTGACTTTGTTAAAAATGGTTTTTGCAAAACCAGCGTCCCCTTTTGCAATTGACATTTTATTAAAATTTTGATTATAGTTGGATGAATACATATAGTACTGAAAATCACCTGATAAAAACCAACCGCTTCTAGGAAAATATTTATTATCAAGAGAATCATATTTCAAATACCCAAAACTACTTAGGTAATCACTGTTTTCAAATGTGGGTCTAAAATTTTCGGTTGTGGCCGAATTAATTTTTAAATGCTTGTGTTCTAGGCCCGCGCCTAGTAGAAATTTATGTGCAAAAATCGTTTGAGCATATATCTGATTCGAAAAATCAGAAAAGTCTATATTTATTGTTTTAATCCCTAATTGTTGCATCAAAACACCGTTACTAAAATCAGTTGGTACATTTTTATTGAATTTATTCAACCTTGATTTTACACCAAAACTCCAATAAAAGCCATTGTCAATATAATAGTCTAAATTATATCTAAAATTATCTCCTACTATTAAATCAATCGATAGAAAATCATTTTTAGTTACAATTTTTTTTTGGGATAAATTTAGTAAAATAGCGCTTTTATATAATCCGTCATAGTGAAGTCCAAATTTCAAATAGGTCGAGGTTGGATTTTCTGTTAAACCAAGCACCAAATTATTTTGACCGTCATTATCCTCTAATTTATAACTTATGGAATTAAAATTTTGAGTAGTCATAATATTATTAATCCCATTCTTCAAATCATTATAACTGATTTTGGATTCCTTTTGAAATCCTAATTTTCCAATTATATAAGATCTCGTATAATCTTTTAAAGGATTAATGATAATCTGTTTGATTTGCAAACTATCCTTCAATGTCGGCGAGAGTAAATCTGGTTTTTTCTGAGGTGAATTATTTCCAAAAAGTTTTATTTTTTCATATACAGCAAACGCAGCATCTTCTCCATTTTTTATAATTTCTTGCCCTTTATCAAAAGAAATTACGCCAAATTTGTCAATGTTAGGTCTAATATAAATATCGGTTTGGGCAATTTTTTGCTTCATTTTGTCAATTGAGCTAAAATTAGCAATCTGCACTAAGATTTGAGTCGCATTATTCAATACTTTTCTATCCTTCAAATTGTCTTGAACATCAACTCCAATAATAATATCAGCACCCATTTTTCGAACTTCATCTATGGGATAATTATTGGTTACACCTCCATCAACTAGTAACTTTCCGTCAATTTCTACCGGCGAGAATAAGGATGGAAAAGCAGAGCTGGCTAACATTGCCTGAGCTAAATATCCTTTATTTAATAAAACTTCTTCCCCCGTTTCAATATTCGAGGCAATACATAAAAAAGGGATTGGTAATTTGCTAAAATCATGAATATCTTTAACAGAAGTAGTCAATCGGTTTAAAATATTATAATTGTACATTCCTTTTGAGTAGGCTGAAGGAATTCCGATTTTAAATTTATTGAACGGTAATGAAATCGCATACAATTCATCATTTTTTTTCTCGTAGAAATTTTTAGAGGAGCGGGGAATAAAGTCTTTAAGCAAGGCATCAAAATCAGTAGATATAAATATAGAATCTATTTGATTTGCATTATAACCCGTGGCATAAAGTCCTCCAATAACTGCACCCATACTGGTTCCTCCAATATAATCAATTTTTACACCTGCTGCTTCTAATACTTTTAAAACACCAATATGAGCAAAACCTTTCGCACCTCCTCCACTTAGAACCAAACCTATTTTAGGTCTTTTAATAGTATCCTGTGAAAAAACAGCTGTTGAAAATAATAGAATTGAGAAATAAAAAATTCCGGTAAAAAAAGCTTTTCTCAAACCGATTTCTTGGATAAATTTTCTTAAATTTTCCATTAATTCGTCATGGCTTTTATCCCGATTTAATTTCATTTACTCATTATTTATTTGGTCTTTGTAAAAGTCGGTAATTTTTTTGGCTTTTGAAACACCAATAACCTCCGATATTTCTTTTTCTGTAGCCAATTTTAATCTTTTAACACTTTTAAAATGCTGGATTAGAGTCAGCATCGTTTTTTCTCCAATACCCGGAATTGTTTCTAATGAAGAATTCAATGCTGATTTACTTCTTTTATCTCTGTGAAACGTAATTCCAAAACGGTGCGCTTCATTTCTTAATTGCTGAATTACTTTCAGTGTTTCTGATTTTTTATCCAAATATAAGGGAACAGAATCACCGGGGTAAAACAATTCTTCCAGTCTTTTTGCAATACCAATTATCGCTATTTTTCCACGTAAACCTAATTCATCAATACTTTTTAAGGCAGATGACAACTGGCCTTTTCCTCCGTCAATAATTATCAATTGTGGCAAGGGCTCTTTTTCGTCTAATACCCTTTTATATCTTCTATAAACCACTTCTTCCATCGATGCAAAATCATCAGGTCCTTCAACGGTTTTAATATTGAAATGGCGATAGTCTTTTTTGCTGGGTTTTCCATCTTTAAAAACCACACAAGCCGCAACAGGATTGGTTCCTTGTATATTCGAATTATCAAAACACTCAATGTGACGCGGTTCTACATGAAGGCGTAAATCCTTTTGCATTTGAGCCATAATCCGATTTGCATGGCGATCCGGATCTACAATCTGGATTTGTTTTAATTGTTCAATTCTATAAAATTTAGCGTTGCGCACAGACAAATCGAGAATCTGTTTTTTATCTCCTGAATGTGGAACGGTAATTTTGATGGTTTCTCCCAAATCTACTTCGAAAGGGACAATGATTTCTTTAGATAATAAATGAAAACGCTCTCTTAATTCAATAATCGCTAACTCTAATAACTCCGCATCGGTTTCGTCTAATTTCTTCTTGAGTTCCATTGTATGAGAACGAATTATGGAGCCATGCGATATCTGTAAAAAATTGACAAATGCGGCACTTTCGTCAGATACAATAGAAAAAACGTCAATATTTGTAATCCTTGGATTCACAATCGTGGATCGTGACTGATAATTTTCGAGAATTTCTATCTTTTCTTTTATTTTTTGAGCTTCTTCAAAATGCATTTCTGATGCCAATTGGAGCATCCTTTTTTTAAAATCTTTCATGCTTTCTTTAAAATTTCCTTTCAGAATTTCGCGAATAGCATCTACTTGTTTTTGATAATTTTC
>CANEZU010000071.1 GCA_947444255.1 Flavobacteriaceae bacterium
AAAATATTTATCAGAAGCTAAAAAACAAATTGACAACAAGGAGCCTTTCTATATTGCTTTAGAAAAAGCGATGCATAATTTCTTGAAAGCCAAATTACACATTGAAACTTCAGAAATGAGTAAAGATAAAATTCAGGAAATTTTATTGTCCAGAAACGCCAAGGAAACAAGTGTTCAGGCTTTTATCGATCTGACGGAAAACTGTGAATTGGCTCGTTATGCGCCATCATCCAGCGTTGCTATCCAACAGGATTTTGATAAGGCTGTTTCCATAATTTCAGAATTAGAAAAACAAATCTAACAATTGATAATTTATAATTAACAATTAACAATTGAAATAAAAATGAAGAATATAGTATATATTTTATTGCTTTCTACCCAATTTTTCTTTGCCCAAACTGGTTTTGATCAAGGGAATTCTAGGTATCAAAAAGGGAATTACCAAGAGGCAATTACAGCTTATGAAAGCGTTTTGAAATCGAATAAGCAATCGGCTGAATTGTACTTTAATTTGGCAAATTGCTATTATAAATTGAACAAGGTGGCACCAGCGGTTTACAACTACGAAAAAGCATTGCTGTTAAAACCCAATGACGCTTCTATTCTAAACAATTTAAAATTTGCTCACAAACTGCAAATAGATGAAATTAAAGTGGTTCCAAAAGTTGGATTTGCAAAAATCGTTCGTGACTTTACGGCTACTTTTACTTACGATTCCTGGGCTTGGATTTCAGTCTCCTTATCAAGTTTGTTCTTCTTGTTTTTTCTGGGGTATTATTTTTCAGGAACCACTTTTTCTAAAAGAGTTTTCTTTTTGGGAATGTTCTTGATTGTTTTTCTAATTCTGATGAGTGTATTTGCTGCCATTTTCGAAAAGAATCATTTTGAAATGGAGCGTCCAGCAGTTGTTTTTGCAGAAACGGCTTCTTTAAAAAGCGAGCCTAAATCCTCCGCAGCCGAAGTTTTGCTGTTGCACGAAGGTACAAAAGTATTTGTTTTAGAAACTTTAAACAATTGGAAGAAAATTCAACTGACGGATGAAACCGAAGGCTGGATGGAGAGCCGTTCTATTAAAGAAGTGAAGTAATATTTCAAGATTTAGGTTGGTCTATTTTCTTCAAATCCTCAAACCATTTTTCAAGACTAGGATAAATAAACTCTGAGACCTTATGTATTGGATTGTAAAACAATGATTTATCTATCGTATTCTTTTCGATAAAAAAATTATTCTTGTTGAATTTTTGAATAAAATTAAGGAAGATTCCAAGAATTAAGATTGTTTTTATAAGTCCTAATAAACCACCAAATAGTTTATTAATTAAACCTAAACTTGCAAAATTAGCGGCGGTTGTTAAGAATTTTGCTAATGCTGTTATTGCTAATACTACGATAATAAAAGTGACTATGAATGCGATAATTTGAATGGTTTTTGAATTCCAGGAAAAATGATGGATCAGAAATATTTTTGCCAAATAGGAAAATTTTATGGCCAGATAAATCCCAATAATTAAGGAAACAAAGGAAGCAAGTTCTACAAAAAATCCATTCCAAATGCCGCGAAGCAATCCGTAAACTAACAATCCTCCCAAAACTAAATCCAAAAACCCCATTTTAACTATGATTTTATATTGCTGCAAAGATAAAAGAATTGTAGAGCATCCATTGTCAATTTTCAAGTTCTTATCTTTGCCAAAATAATTTTGAATTCCTAGTCTAGTTTTTTGATTTTTATACAAAAACAGCTCAAACTCTGGACTAAAGGGAAATCTGAAATCTAAATAATACAATGTCAAGAGACAAACAACTTAAAGAACGCTGGGAACAGCTTGTTACTATACTTTCTGATCAATTTTCGCAAGGGGAGGATTTAGATTTAGACGCAATTATCTATTTAATCGGCGTTCAAGAACTCGGAAAAGTTCATCAGACCTACAAGAAAGACGAAAAATTAAATTTAATGCACATCGCCATTTGCCGATTACTAGAACCATATGGCTTCTACGAATTCGAATTTTTTGATGAAGATGGATGGCCACATTATAAAGTAAAAGAAGAATTACCTCCTTTAAAGGCAGGGGAACAATCGGTTTTAATGAAGGAAGCCATTGTTAATTATTTTTTAGAAAGAGAATTGATCGACTAAAATGGGCGAATTTTTAAAGGCTTCGAATCCTAAATAAATCGCTTTGATTAGTATTCAAAACTTTAAACCTTAAATTCGAACTAATTCCTTAAATTTGCACACCCAATTACGCATAGAAAATGACAGATAAAATAAAAGATTATATTGGCGAAGCGGCAGCTTTCTCCACACAAAACGCAGCAGATCTTGAAGCTTTCCGAATTAAATTTCTAGGAAATAAAGGGCTTTTAAAAGAGTTTTTTGCCGAATTTAAAAATGTTCCTAACGATCAAAAAAAGGAGTTTGGACAGGTTATCAATTTATTGAAAACTACGGCAGAAGAGAAAGTGAAAACCATTCAGGAATATCTAGAAAGTAAAGAAGAAATAAAAGGGTTTTATGGCGATTTAACGCGTCCATCAGAGCCATTGATTATTGGTTCACGCCATCCAATATCATTGGTTAAAAACCAAATTATTGATATATTTTCAAATGTTGGATTCAATGTTTCTGAAGGTCCGGAAATTGAAGACGACTGGCATAATTTCACGGCATTAAACTTGCCGGAATACCATCCAGCAAGGGATATGCAGGATACTTTTTTCATTCAAACCAATCCAGATATCTTATTGCGTACCCATACTTCATCGGTTCAGGTGCGGTATATGGAAAACAATAAACCGCCAATACGTACAATTTCACCAGGAAGAGTTTTTAGAAATGAAGCGGTTTCTTCCCGTTCCCACTGTATTTTTCACCAAGTGGAAGGCCTTTACATTGACAAAGACGTGTCTTTTGCCGATTTGAAACAAACCCTGCTCTATTTTACTAAAGAAATGTTTGGGAAGTCTAAAATTCGCCTTCGTCCTTCTTATTTTCCTTTTACAGAACCAAGTGCCGAAGTTGATATTTATTGGGGTTTAAAAACCGAAACCGATTATCGAATTACTAAAGGAACCGGTTGGTTAGAAATTATGGGCTGCGGAATGGTTGATCCTAATGTCCTAAAAAACTGCGGAATTAATCCCGATGAATACAATGGTTTTGCCTTTGGAATGGGGATTGAGCGCATCGCAATGTTGCTCTACCAAATTGGTGATATCCGAATGTTTTATGAAAATGATGTCCGATTCCTGGAGCAATTTAAAGCTAGCATATAATTAGTCTGAAGTCCTAAAGTCAAAAGTCAAAAGAGACATAACTTTTATGTTGAATCTGGTTTTTGACTTTAGGACTTTATTTTTTTACTACATAAATCATATGAAAAAAGACATTAAAATACCCGAAGTCGAAAATGTTTTCCTTGCTGCAGTGCAGGAGTGGAGCGATGATTTCATGGAAAAAGTGTGGTATGTCTATTTAATAAACGATAGTGATTTTCAATTAGATGGGGTAATGGTCGTTTCAAAAGCTTTTGGAATTATTGCTGGTGAAATGAAAAAAACATCGCTTTTGCGTCATGCTTTTGTAGAAGTGCCAGCAGTTTCTGTTGTTAAAATTGAGATGCTAGAAAAAAGTGTCCTTGCTCTTAATAATGAGTTTATGGTCACTTTCTTTATTGGGAATACATTGTATGATAAAAAGTATATTTTTAAAGCAAATTCCATTACTGAGACCGCTACAGAAGAAGTCCCAATCTTGTTTGTAGAAGGTGTAATTGTGAACTAATTTACTTCTTAGTTTCTCTTTTTGTCATTGCTTTCCAGCTTGAATATCCCAAAACAAAAACTCCAAATAATAGAAAGCAAACCAATCGGAAGTAAAACTGACCTTCGTTTAACTGTATCAACAAAGGTTTCTCTTTCATTTGATAAATGGCCATAAAAACCGTCATAAAAATACCCCAAGGCAAGCCCGTTTTAACTTGATATTTCCATCTATCGTTCATGATATGATCTTTTTTAGTCTAATTTGTCTGTTAGTTTATTAAATGTTTTTTTAGCATCTTTCCCTTCGTATAGAATACTATAAACGGCATCAATTATGGGTGTTTTTGCTCCATGGTTCTGATTGAGTTCATAGGCGCTTTTAGTAGCGTAATAGCCTTCGGCAACCATGCTCATTTCCATCATGGCACTTTTTACAGTATAGCCTTTACCAATCATATTTCCAAACATCCTATTTCTGGAAAATACGGAATATCCAGTTACCAACAAATCTCCTAAATAAGCAGAATCATTGATGTTACGTTTCATTTTATGCACTTTCTTAATGAATTTTTTCATCTCCCGAATCCCGTTACTCATTAAAACCGATTGAAAATTATCTCCATAACCCAAGCCATGAGCTATTCCTGCAGCAATAGCATAAATATTTTTTAACATCGCTGCATATTCAGCCCCAATTATATCATCTGAAATCTTAGTCTTGATATAATTTCCAGAGAGACATTTGGCAACAACTTTTGCTTTTTCGGAATCACCACAAGCTATCGTTAAATAAGACAATCGCTCTAATGCAACTTCTTCAGCATGACATGGTCCTGTAATAACGCCAATATTTTCAAGTGGAATGCCATAAACTTGATTAAAATGTTCTCCAACAATTAAACTGGTTTCGGGAACGATTCCTTTGATAGCCGAGAAGATAATTTTGTCTTTTAAACCAGTGGTCATTTTTTTAAGTTCACCTCCCAAAAAGGCTGAAGGCACTGCAAAAATGATATAATCTGCATAAGCAATAGCTTCGTTAATATCATTTGTCAATTTTAATTTATCGACATTAAATTCAACCGAACTTAGGTAATTAGGATTGTGATGTAGTGTTTTTATATGTTCTATTGCATCTTCATTTCGCATATACCAGGCAATTTCAGGTAGATTAACGCACAGCATTTTTGCAATAGCCGTTGCCCAACTTCCCCCGCCAATGACTGCAAATTTTGGATATTCTATCATTTATAATTTCTTTTTTTTTCAAAAGTACTCAAAATAGAATGATTTAGAGATGCATTTCAGAAATCGTGTGTAGCCTCCAATGGATTTCTCTTAAATATAATTTATAAATTTATGATATTCAATACAATACAAATTTATAATTTACGTTATTTAACTAAAGGATAGTTTATTTCATTATTGATTAAAGGAAATTAGTTAGTTTAGTTTTGAGATTATTTTAAAAAAGGCGCTCCTGAATTGAATTCAAGAACGCCTTTTTGTTTAACTTATTTCAGTTTTTAAATAGATTAAAAACTCATTTCTACAATTTCTTTTACAATTTCTGGACTTATGTTTTGTTTCTCTCCTAAAGCCAACCAGCCTCTTTCTGTAAAACGGTTTGCAATGAATTCTCCTGTTTTTTCGTAATCCTTAGTATATTCGGATAGCTTGGTCTCCATTCCCATGATGTGATAGAATTCTACCATTTTATCAATTGCTTTTGTCGCTCTTTCTTCAACAGTACCTTCAGTAATATTGAAAACGCGTTCTCCAAATTGTGCTAATTTTTCTTTTTTAGTTTCAAAAAGCACACGGTATAAATTTGGACCTACAATCGCTAAAGTTCTGGCATGATCAATTCCGTACAAAGCAGTTAACTCATGACCAATCATATGCGTCGCCCAGTCTGAAGGAACTCCTTTTTGGATTAATCCATTTAGAGCCATAGTGCAACTCCACATAAAATTAGAAGCCAAAGCATAATCACTTTGGTCTTTTACTACTTTTGGACCTATTTGAACTAAAGTTTGTAATACGCTTTCTGCAATTCTGTCTTGAAGATAGCCGTCGTGTGGGTAGGTTAAATATTGTTCTAATACATGCGTAAAAGCATCAACAACACCATTTTCAATTTGTCTTTTTGGCAAAGAAGTAATAACCGTTGGATCACAAATCGAGAATTGAGGGAACAAAGCACTACCTCCAAAAGTTAATTTTTCTTGAGTAGCTTCGATGGTGACAACACCTCCGGAATTCATTTCACTCGCTGTTGCCGGTAAAGTTAATACTGTACCAAATGGAATCACTTTACTAGTGTCTGTTGTCAAGATTCGTTTTTGAAGAATTTCAACCGCGTCTCCATCATAATTGGAAGCCGCCGAAATGAATTTTACACCATCAATAACGGATCCGCCACCAACAGCAAGGATAAATCCAATTTTTTCTTCTTTGATAATTGCAACTGCTTTCATCAAGGTTTCAAAATGTGGATTAGCTTCTATTCCACCAAATTCAACTATTTCAAAGCCTTTCAAAGCGGTCTTTACTTGATCATAAATTCCGTTTTTAAAGATACTTCCTCCGCCATAGGCAAGTAGGATTTTAGTGTCTTTTGGAACTAAAGTGGATAATTTTTCTATTTGTCCTTTTCCGAATATTAAATTCGTAGGATTGTATAATTGGAAGTTTAACATCTTCTTAGTTTTTTGAATTTAGTTGTGCCAATAATTTTTCTGCAACTAGTCTTGAAGAAGCGGGGTTTTGTCCTGTAATTAGGATGCCATCTTCTACTGCATACGGTTGCCAGTCGCCAATTTTGCTATAAATAGCACCTTCTTCTTGTAAAATGTCTTCAAGCAAGAATGGAACGATATTCGTTAAACCAACAGCTTCTTCTTCGCTATTAGAAAAACCAGTAATGTTTTTTCCTTTAACTAAGAAATCACCATTAATTTTTACGTTTTTAAGTACTCCAGGTGCGTGACATACAAAACCAACAGGCTTATTGTTCTTATAAAATGCTACGATTAGAGCAATTGAATCCGTGTCTTCTACTAAATCCCAAAGTGGACCATGACCGCCGGGATAAAATACTGCATCATAATCAGACTCTTTAACAAAGGAAATTTTATGTGTGTTTTTTAATTTTTCTAAAAGGACTTTGTCTTCATCATATCTTTTAGTGTCTTCGGTAGCCGCCGATGGATCTTCACTTTTAGGATCAATTGGTGGTTGACCTCCAAGTGGTGTCGCAATATCAACCTCAATTCCTTGGTCTACCAAAGCGTAATAAGGTGCTGCTAATTCTTCTGTCCAAAATCCTGTTTTTTCTCCTGTGTTTCCCAATTTATCATGACTGGTAACTACAAATAATACTTTTTTCATAATGCTTTTATTTTTTGTTTGTGCTTTTGCGGTGATACAATTAACGGTGATTGCTAGAATGGCAAATACAGTTAGTCTTTTCATAACGGTTATATTTAATACAAATTTAGGGCTTATATGTTATTAGTAAAAATAAATTAAGTTATGTTTGTGATCAATATATTTATATCATGGTAAATCTGGAATGGTACAGAACTTTTAAATCTGTTTATAAAAACGGTAATTTTTCCCTTGCGGCTAAGGAACTTTTTATAAGTCAACCCGCTGTAAGTCAGCAAATATCTATGCTAGAAGCTCATGTGGGTTATAAATTATTTATTAGGAAGTCAAAAGGGGTCGAGCCCACACAATATGCAAAGTTGCTTAACAACCTTATTATTGAAGCCTTAGACCGATTAGAGAATGTTGAAAATGGTTTTCGTGCCAAAGCATTTGATGCCAATAAATTAATTTCTATTGGAATTTCGCAACATTTATTTAGTAGTTTGGGAAGTGCCCTTGTTCCAAAATTTGATTTTATTAATTTTAGTTTTCAGGAGAATGAAACACTTTTTGAATTGGTAGATGACAAAAAACTTGATTTTGCTATTGTTACCAAGAAGTACGACACTTTTGATACCGTTCAAAAGAAAATAGGAGAAATCAAACAGGTATTGGTTGGCTCTAATGACATTAATGCATCAGATTTAAAGGCGAAAATCAAAACTAAAGATTTAGATCTGATTGAGCATTGGTTAAATGAGCAAAAATGGTTCAGTTATGAATCGAATATCCCGCATATTAAACTCTTTTGGTTGCATGTTTTTAATAAAAAAAGACCATCAATGGTACCCAATTTTATTATTCCGTCTGAATACGAAATGATAGAAGTACTCTCAAAGAACTCTGGAATTGCAGTGGTTTGGGATATCAATGCTCGAAATTATATCGCCGAAAATAAATTACAATTGTTGTGGAATAGCAACAAAATGCCAAAAACAGAAGTCTTTTTATTATCGGGGAAAAATCAAAATTTGACTCCATTTTTTAGTGAAATGGAATTGTATTTCAAATCAATATTAGCCTGATTATTTTTTGTAAAAATTACTGTTACTAATATAATCCCAAACTTTTGAAGGCAATAGAGGTTGAATATTTTTATTGTTTTTTATGCTATTTCTAATAAATGTAGAGGAGATTTCAACCACAGGCGCATTAATTAGGTGAATCTTCGGATGGTTTTTTAATTGTGTGTTTTCTAAATCCTGAGAAATTCTTGGATAAACATAAATTTCATGATTATTGAGAATAACCTCGTAATTTTTCCATTTATGGAAGGATTTCAAGTTATCTTCACCCATAATTAAAGCAAACTCATGTTGTGGATATTTTTCCTTCAAATGCGCCAATGTATTTACCGTATAATTGGGCTGCGACAATTTGAATTCGATATCAGAAGGTTTGATTTTAAGATAATCTTCGGTTGCCAAATGCACTAAATTCAAACGCTGATAATCATCAAGAAGCGTCGCTTTCTTTTTTAAAGGATTGTGCGGTGTAACCACCATCCAAATTTCATCTAAATCAGAATGCTCCGCCATGTGATTGGCAATAATCAAATGTCCCACATGAATGGGATTAAAAGTTCCGAAATAAAGACCGATTTTCATCTTTTGTTTTAGTTTATAAGCGCTGGTTTTGCTAAAAAAGCACTTCTATTTTACAAACGATTTCACTAATTGATACGCTTCTTCTTTGGCTGTATCCAAGTCGTAATTTTTAATGATAGTGTCAAATTGAGGAGCGGTGGCCAATTCTACAGATGCTTTTGCAATACGCATATTGATTTTGTCATCGCTTTCGGTAGAACGTTTTTTAAGTCTGATTTTCAATTCGTCAATGCTGGGAGGTTTTACAAAAACAGCCAAGGTCTCCTCTGGAAATTTATGTTTAATTCGAAGTCCACCAGCGACATCAATATCAAAAATCACATTTTTACCTTGAGACCAGATCCGTTCAATTTCACTTTTCAAAGTTCCATAAAAGTTATCGCGATAGACCTCTTCCCATTCTAGGAAATCCTCATTTTTAATGTGCTTTTTGAATTCTTCGGTAGAAATAAAGTAATAATCTTTTCCGTTAACTTCATCACCTCTTGGTTCGCGAGAAGCTGCAGATATAGAAAACTCTAAATTCAAATCTTCTTTTCCTAATAGATGTCTAACGATAGTTGTTTTTCCTGATCCTGAAGGTGCTGAAAACACTATTAATTTTCCTTTTTTCATAGTATGCTGAATTTCCTAATCAAATTTTTAAAGTACGTTAAGCACCTGTTCCTTAATTTTTTCTAATTCATCTTTCATCATCACCACTAACTTTTGCATTTGAGCATGATTAGATTTAGAACCCATTGTATTAATTTCACGACCCATTTCTTGAGTAATAAAACCTAATTTCCTACCATTGGCCTCTTTTCCGTTTATCGTTTCCAAGAAATAATCCAGATGATTGGTCAATCGAACTTTTTCTTCAGTGATGTCTAATTTTTCTAAATAATAGATCAATTCCTGTTCAAAACGATTCTCGTCTACATTTACTTTTAATTCGGCAATCGCAGTTTGCAAACGGTCTTTTATGGCCTGAACACGTTCTGGATCAAGTGCCAGCGCATCATTCATATACTGACGGATATTCTCAATACGCAACTGGAATTCTTTTTCTAACGAAAGTCCTTCCGCTTGACGGAAATTCAAAATATTGTCTAAAGCTTCTTTAATAACGGTTTGAATTTCAACCCAGTCATTCTCATCAATTTCGTCACGTTCCGTTTTTAAAGCGTCAGGCATACGAATTGCCATTTTCATCAATTCAGTTTCATCGGCTTCAGCATGAATTTCTCTCAACTGGTTGATATAGGCTTTAACGATTGGAACATTCACTTTAGTCGAAGTTTGCTCCGCGGTATTTTCGATAAAAACAGAGAAATCAACTTTTCCGCGCTCTAATGCTAAAGCGATTTGATTGCGCAATCCCAATTCCATTTCTCTATAAACAGAAGGCATTCTCACATTTAAATCTAAACCTTTGCTATTTAAAGACTTTGCTTCTACTGTAATTTTTTTGGTCGAAAGTTGCAAACTTGCTTTTCCAAAACCGGTCATTGATTGTATCATATATTTTCTAAAAAGATTTCAAAGATAATGAAAAAGATTTCAGCGCTTCCTTTTTGGATTTAAGCGGTCTTTTTCGAAAGTTTAGTTTTAGGTGTTTTTTTCTTTTGCGTAACTAAATAAACACCGATAAAGATTAAAAGAGCCGCTGTTATTTTTATCCAATTCAAATCATCTTTGCCTAAACCAATCGCAAAAATGGTAGCAAATACAGGTTGTAAATAGATAAATACCGATACGGTTGTTGGCTTTAATTCTTTCATCGAAAGCAAATTCAATAGATACGTTAAAAAGGTGGAGAATACAATAACAAAGGCTATTTTCCAATATATAGCTGTTGGAAGAGTAGACCAGCTTATGACTTGGAATTCCTGCCATCCAAAAGGAATTGCCATCAGAAAACCAAAGAGATAAATCCATTTTACAAAGGTTAGTGCGTTGTATTTGTCCATTAATTTTTTTACCATAATTAAGTATAAACCATAGGAAATGGCATTTACTAAAACCAGAAAGTTACCCAAACTAGCATGAGGTGCATTCTCAACTGATTTTCCATACAGGATTAAAAAAGCAGTACCAACTAATCCGAGGATAATTCCGAAAACTTTGCGTTTTAGCATGCGTTCTTTCCGAATTATAGCGGATAAAATGAGAACAATTATGGGTGTTGAAACCATAATTACAGAAGCCGAAATAGGCGAGGTATAGCTCAATCCTTTGAAAAAAGTTAGCATATTTAAAGTAACACCAAAGAATGCAGTACTAATAATTCGAGGATAATCCGAACGAGCGATTTTTTCTTTTGCCGAGGGCTGGATTCTTATCGAAATCAACCAAATCAGCCAAAATAAAATTACGGCTCCACCGGTTCTAACCAAAATAAATCCGTAAGAATCAATATAATGAGGC
>CANEZU010000072.1 GCA_947444255.1 Flavobacteriaceae bacterium
CCAACGCCTACACCGCTCAAAACAGCTACATGCCTGAAAAATGTGAGTTTAAGGATGCCTCTCATTTTCAAGCTTGGTAGCCAAAGCCATTTTCTTAAATTCCAATTGGTTTTAGCAAAGTCTTCGGGCTTATTAAACCACTTACCTTTCTCAATGACCAAGACTTTATAGCCTTTTTCAGAAAGTCGTAGGGCGGAAACCGATCCCCCAAAACCGCTTCCAATGATGATATAATCATAATCAAATTCCGAATTTACCATAGCATTTTATATTAAATTAGATCCAAATTAATTTTTTACTTTTTCTCTTTAGGTCCCTGCTATAGGCTTCTAATCATTATAAACTAAGCCAAGGAATCGCCTTTTTGAGTTTGCTTGTATTTATAAATTTCCTTGTGCATCACATAAAACCACAAAGGTGGGAAAAGAGCCAATAGCATCATTCCAGGATATCCTGTGGGCATTTGCGGACTTTCGTCAAAATGACGCAAGGTTTGATATTTTCTAATCGCAATATAATGATGGTCAGAATGGCGAGAGAGTTCCAATAAAAGAAGTCTTCCTATGGGATGGTTTGAATTCCAAGAGTGTATGGCTAATGTTCTTTCATACCGATCAGTATTCTTTTTTCTACGAAGCCCATAATGTTCAATATAGTTTACAGTTTCTAACAATAGGATTCCTATTGTGGCGCCCGAAAGAAAAAACAGCAGGCTAGAACTGCCAAAAGCAAGCCAAATAGCTGCAATTAAAAGCGCCTGAACTATTTGATAAACCAACATCTCATTTCTAATACTCCAAAAAGATAAGTTATTTCTTTTTAATTGTTCCGCTTCTAAATGCCAAGCTGACCACCAACTGCCCCAAATAGAGCGGAGGTGAAAGGCATAAACATTCTCCCCAAAACGACTCGATGCAGGATCCTCATCGGTAGACACATTTTTATGATGTCCTCTATTGTGTTCTATAAAAAAATGCATGTAGAGTGTGGTTAGCAGAAGCATTTTACTCATCAATTGCTCCTGCCAGCTTAATCGATGCCCTAATTCATGGGCCGCATTAATTCCTAAAATACCACAAGACATTCCCAATGCTAGGCTAGCTCCTACTTTATAGTGAAAAGCTAAATTCGGATCACTCACCTGAAATAAAAAGTAAATTAAGAGGAAGTATTGTGTAGGAACAAGCCCATACAACAACCAGTCATACATTTTGTCTTCTTTAGCAATTTCTTCCTCAATTTTGCTCAAATTATGGGTAGACCCTTTTGTGAATAGTTCAAAAAAAGGGACGATCATAAATATGAAAACTACAGCCGAAAAAGACCAGTAATTTTCGGAATAAATGGAAAATAAAACAAAAAAAGGAGTGCAATAAACCAAGGAAAACTTTAAACGATCTAATTTCATTGCGATTTCATTTTTATAATTATAGTAAAAATGATCTTTAGATAGCAACGATTTTAGACGCTAGAGTTTAATAAAGTTGGAAGCTCAACTTTTTTTGGAGGTACGCAGTACTTTTACCATTAAAAGAATTTCATTGAAATAATTTAAAATCCAATCATAGCAGAGCGTTTCCGCTGTAATTTGTAAATAAAAATTTTCAACAGTCAAATTCAAAACAATTTGCGCTAAATTTTCTTTTTCGTCTAAGCCAAGTGCTTCAGACCATATTTTAATAAAAGCATTTTCAACTATTTTATTTGCTTTTTCAAAACAACTCTTAAATTCAGGCAGCTGTCTGTTAATTCTAAGTTGCCGATTAAATAATAAATCTTGTTTGATGTTTACCAATAAGTGGAGCATATCAGGTACCATCTTTTCACATGCCTTGGCTCTAATCGCAATCTCCTTCGTTCTTTCGAGATGATGGACTAATAAAAATGCAGTAAAAACTTCGATATCAGCAAAATGATGATAAAAAGAAGATTTGTTTTTATTTACTAATTTTGAAAGAACGGCTACCTTTAAACCTTTTGGTCCTTGTTGAGAAAATAATTCATAGCCAATGTTAATCCAAGGTTGTCTGATAGTTTCTTTCATTGAGATAAATTATACTTTATTTTAAAAGCTTGTATTACATTCCCATAAACTCAAAACGAATTTACAAGATTTTTACTTTTTCGTCCTAAAGATAAGCAAAATACTAACTTTGTAATTTTGGACTTATAAAAGCGAAATATGCTGATAAGAAAAACACTTTTTGTTTTTCGTAAAATGAAGTAGCTACAAAGACTAAAATCACTTCATAACTTATAAAATAGATTTAATTATTTTTGCTGGAACTCCTCCAACAATGGTATTCTTGGGAACATCTTTAGTTACTACCGCACCTGCTGCCACAATCGAATTCTCTCCAATTGTTAGTCCCGCCATAATTGTAGCATTTGCGCCTATCCATGCATTCCGTTTGATATGAACCCTTCCAACAGTCAGTGTCTTTCGGTCTTTCGTATTCGTAGGATGACTTTCAGAAACAATATTGACGCAGCTTGCAATTAGTACATCATCTTCAATTGTAATTCCTCCCAAGTCCAAAAAAGAACAAGCATGATTTATAAATACGTTTTTTCCAATAGAGATGTGCTTGCCGAAATTGGTGTAAAAGGGAGTAAATACGGTCGTGCTCTCCTCAATTTTTGTGCCGGTTATTTCACTCAAAAGGCGTCTGATTTCTTGCGAATCATCCGATTGATTTAAAAGGACTGTTAGTTTTTTAGTCTCCTTTACAGCCTCGTGAATTTTTGAGTATTCGGGATCATCAAAAGCTACAGATTCTCCATTTTTTAATCTTTCAAATATACTCTTACTCATTGATTTCATTTTTATTTTTTGTAAATAAGCTTTAAACTCGCTTCAAGGCACCGACTTTTTTAGGAGTTTTCCACTTTCTTATTTAACGAAACTAAAGTTTTTCCAGATGAAATACTATAGGTTTGAGCATGAAAATTAAAAATAGGAGCTTGGACTAAGGTATTTCAACATTAAAAGGATTTACGAAATAACCTAATTATTTATTCGTGCTTAGATGCTTTTAATTCGAGTATAAAACCAACTCTCCATTCAGCCAATTGCTCAAATGTTTTTTATTAGCCCTTAGCAGCTGCTAGTTTCTGTAATTATTCAATTTATTTCTCCTGCCTTCGCAGTCAAAAAAGATCTAGTTTTGGTTTCGAAGTATCATTTTTCGTATTAAGGAAATTTGACCCAAATGATAATAGCTATGCTCAATAACACCTTCAATATTTCGTAGAAATGTACCATATTTTTCTTCAAAGAAAGTTTGATCAAAAATACGGTCTTCCATTTGTTCCACTCTGTCTGCAAATTTTTCTGAATGGCTTATAAAATCAGTAACCATTTTATTCCAGTCCGATTCAGTACTAATAGACGGAAGATCAAAACTGTATTTGTCGCTTATTTCGAGCTTCCCATTTTCGAATGCGTTCAATAGCCCTGCTAAATAATAGTTTATATGATAGGTTAAGGCTGCAATAGTATTCAAATTGTCAACTTTTTGAGTTGCCTGCTGCCAATTAACAGTAAGTATTTCATTCTTAAAATTGGTGTTGGCAATCCAATGTCCATTCAATAACACTTCCCGAACTCGGCCTGCTAAAATTAAATTTCTTCTCATAGTATCTGTAAAATAAATAGTCTAGTTTGTATGATGTTTCCTATGCTTACCGCCAAGGTTCCCATGCTATTGGCTCTCGTCGGCTTGGGAACCTAGTTTTCGCCCTCCCTAGCGCCTGAATCCTTTCGCCTGCTACCTTTTTCAAATCTAATTTTATTTGGGGATAGCAAGCCCACCAAAGGATTCGTGCGCGAGCCAGCGCAGCTGTTTGTTTATTGGATTGTAAATTCGCTGAATCTTGTTCCGTTGAATTTGCAAATACCATTGTCGTCTGTTCCAAACCAGAGTGCTCCGTTTTTGTCTTTATAAATTGTATTTACGGCATTGCTGCTTAGTCCATCTTTAGTGGTGTAATTCGTCAAGTTGTTTCCATCATATTTCCAAACTCCTGCATCAACAGTTCCAATCCAAATAGTTCCTTTAGGGTCTTCGTTTATCGAATATACACGTGCCAAAGTTCCTAATCCGGGTTTTTCCGAGGCTCTAAAATCAGCATTTTGAAGTCCTTTCTCTATTGTAATATTGGTCAATGTCTCTCCCTCATATCGGAATAATCCACTGCCATTATTTCCAAACCAAAGCCTACCCTTGCTGTCTTCAAATAAAGCAAGAACAGCCGGACCAGCAAGTCCTTTTTCTTTAAACCAAGTTAGTGTTTTGCCATCATACCGGCAAACTCCCTCTGCTTGGGTTCCAAACCAAAGATTTCCTTTCTTGTCCTTGAGGATACAATAAACCCCATAACGACTGAGCGTAAAAGGGGAGTTGATTGCTGCGTTTGAACTTGTGGGGGCAAAGGGTAAATAGTCAATTGAAGGTTTGCGGTATCTGAAAACGCCACCACCAGCAAAAAACCAACTATCCTTGTTTTTGGATTTCCAGTCGGTTGCTCCACCATTCGTTATTTTGACTTTTTGGCTAGCTGTTGTACATTTTGTGCCGTCAAATTTACTAATGCCAAACAGCCCAGTTCCAAACCAAATAGTTCCAGAATCATCTTCTTGAATGCTCAGTACTTGATTGTTTGCAAGTCCATCCTTTGTAGTATATGCTGTCAATGTTTTTCCATCATAACGGTATACACCTGATCCATTTGTCCCAAACCAATAATTGCCACGACTGTCTTGAAAAATACTTCTTATATTCTTGTCTATTCCATTGATAGCTGCGTTCAAGCTCTTAAATGCTACAGCTGAATTTGCGTTCTTGGATGTATCGCTTGGATCATTATTTAGAGTTTGTCCACTGCAGAAATTAAAGTAAAGCAATAGAAAAGGAAGTATTTTTAAGGGGTACCGAATGGTTTTAAATAGTGTCATTTAGATCTCTTTGTTAATTGTTGCAGCCGGGTCCATAGCGCTTCTTCTGTGAAGCTTGCTCCCGCAGGAATCCTTTCGTCGGCTAACTTATGCTGCGGCTAGACTTTATTTAAAGCTTAAAAGGCAGTTTGAAAGCCGTTAATTTAGAATTCCATCCCGATTAATCCCCTTGCACACCAAAGGATTCCTGCGGGAGTGGGGCTTTTTTCCGTCCTATAAATCGTATTACGGAACCAGTTCCTTTATGATAAAGTCCTTCGTTTAATTCAATTTCCTGTTCCACTAATTCAATAATTTCATAATTCGGGAAGTCCGATTTTATTTCGTCTATTGAAAACAAACTTTCAATGTCTTTTGGTCCACCCACTTTTTCGTTTGCGCTGAGATAATCGAGATGCTTTTTGCTAAAGGCTTCAAAAATGAGTATTCCCTCTTTTTTTAGAAATCGGTCAAATGTCTTGTGGTATAAGGATTTAATGTTCGCTGGAAAATGGGCATAAATGAGCGCAATAGCGTCAAATTGGTCACTTTCAAAAGCTAAGGTTTCTAATTTTCCTACTTTATAGTCAATGGATACCTTATTTTTTTTAGCTAGTTTTGTCGCTTTTGTTTTGCCTGCAAGACTGATGTCAAAAGCAGAGACAGTCCAACCCAATTTAGCGGCATATACCGCATTTCGTCCCTCGCCCTCTGCTGGAAAAAGAATAGTTCCTACATTTAGTTTTATCAATTGTTCTTTTAAATAATTGTTCGGCTCCTCGCCATAGGCAAACTCGTCTTTACTGTATCGATCATTCCATCGCGATGTCCATATCGTCTCAAAGTCTTTCTTATTTTCCATATTTTAGTCTTTTATCTCAATTTAATTTATAAGTTTGGCGCCGAATGTCGCTCTGCAACGACCGCCTGTTTGTGGTTTCTTGTTTTCGTCCTTTAATTTGTTTTGTCTCGATGAAGCCTGTCGTTTCAAGTTTGTTTTCAGAAAAATCAGTAAATGTTTTTCCGTCGTATTTATACAAGCCTGTATTTCTTGTTCCAATCCAAAGGGCTCCATTTTTTTCTTCAAGCATAAACCAAACAAAATACTTACTCATACCGGTGTTGGTATCATAGTTTTTGAAGGTTTGTCCATTATAACTCCATATTCCACCTTCACTTTCTACAGAGTATTGTTTTTCTTCCCCGCTAAACCAAATATTACCTTTGCTGTCTGCTAAAATAGGATTGCCAATTCCAATCTTATCTCTAAAATTCGTAAAAGTTTTTCCATCATAAATAAAATTACCGTGATTTCTCCCACCAAACCACAATTTCCTTTTTGTGTCTTCTTTAATATAACGAATCCATCCATCACCATTAGGTTTAAAACGGCTTATTGATTGACCATCATATCGACAAACACCTTCTCCTCCAGGAGGGCAACCCGATGCAAACCAAATAGTTCCATTTTTATCTTCTAGCATACAGTCAATCATTTTAAGACGAAGATTATCTGTATTGATAACACCATCATTGTCTAAAAACCGACTAAAGTTAATGCCATCATAACAATATACTCCATCTCCTGTGCCAAACCAAATTTTCCCACTTTTGTCCTGCAACATACTCCACACGGTGTTTTCCGTGGACTGTCTAGAATAAAAACGCTTACTTATTATAGGTCTAATGGAAATAGGGATTGAAATTGGAATAATATTTTTCCCGTCGTAACGGCAAATTCCGTCCGTCGTTCCAAACCAAATGTTGCCCAATTTGTCTTCCAAAATGGAATAGACACAATTATTAGTTAACCCATCTTTTACTGTAAATGGAGTAAATATTTTTCCATCATAGCGATAAACTCCTTCTCCTGTGGTACCGAACCAGAGATTACCATTTTTATCCTGTAGACCGCACCAAACAGAATCACTTTCTGAGGAACCTTGTGTTTTTCGAAGTTTCGCTTGTCCGGTATCTGATGCTTTAAGTTCACTTGGCTTGTCGGTTGGTAATTGCGTTTTGATTTGTCCGTTGCAGGAAGTCAAAAATAGGAAAACTAAAACGAAAGAATAAATAGATTTGTTTAAGTAATTCTTGGTCATTTGGTTGTGGCTCTTTTTGTCAAAGTTAAAGTTTTTATCCTTTCACTCAAATCTAAAAGCTTCAAATCTAGCGCAATCCCCATAAATTAGCAGATAATTCCCGCTCTCGCACGAATTCTTTGCTGCGCTAAGTTGTGCTAAATCGAGGCTTTTTTTAAGGTTTAACAGGCAGTTTGATAGCCATTAATTTAGAATTCCATCCCAATAGTCACCAAGCAATCGAAAAGATTCCTGCAGGAGCTTGGTCCGACTTTATTTTTCGGTCTTAATTATTTGAGCGTATAATCCAGCTGTTATGATTATAGCAGCTAACACCATAATAAATTTTCCGTTTTTCTCGTTAAATAAGAGAATACTGGCTATTATCCATAAAAAAACAGAAATTAATCCTCTAATTTTTAAAGTATTGGATAGCTTTTTCATTTTAGATATTTTTAATTAATTTTTACAGATTACGGTTAACGTCTCTATTTTAAAATGGCTACGAGACAAAATTAAGTTTATTCCACAGATTTGCCAAATCAGTATTCAATTAAGCCAATTGCTCAGATCCATTAAGGCAGTTGCCCAAATCCGTTCTAATAGCTTTCAGCCTTAGCCAAATTTCGCTCGCTAGATTTTGGTTTGTTTATTTGTCGGCAATTTTTTTTGCTTGACTAACCCAATTCGGTGCATTGTTAATTGTTTGTCTGAGTAATAAGTTCAATTGGGCCGAATGATGTTGGATATGCCTCATATTATACAACAGAATTTCAACTAAAGTATAGTTTTTGCTGCTGTTAATCCAAGGGTCGCTCATTTGGTTTACCGTAAGCTCTTTAAAAAGTCGGATTGCTTTTTGTCGGCAATAATCCAAGTAGTCAAGAACTTCGGTCTTAGTATAGGTCCTTTCTGGCTTCATACCACTAGGGTCAAATTCGGAAAAACTAAAAGGTTTCGGTGGTTCAAATTGAGCTGATTCTGTCGATAAATAATAGTCTGTCCAAAAAAGGCAATGGTAAGAGAGGTACCAAAAATCTAAAGCAGTTTCCCAATGCTCTTCAGGACACATATTGATTGCATTTTCAAGCATATCAAGGCTTGCTCCAAATTGGCTCCAAATGGCGTCTGTTATTGATGTTGAATTCTCCATATTCTGATCTGTCTTCTGTATTGAGCTTTGTTTGGGAATAAATATAAGGTCCTCTGAATCTGCGAATTCTGCAGAAATCAGAACTAATTTCTCCCCGCCGCAGGAGACGAAGTTATGAAAAAAGCGCGTTCCTGCACGCACGAAAATAGCAGTTTTGCAAAACCGCTCTTAGCGGCTGCCTATTTATTTTCTATCCAATCCTATATTTACGATACGAAAATAAAGACATCAATAACAAAAGTAAAATTACAATCACCCATTCGCCCAGTATCTATGGCTATTTCTAGTAACAAGGTAGTCGCTTTTTCGAATAGCCCACAATCTGTCCACTTCCAAAATTTATATTAAAGGAAGGCGACAATACTAAAAAAACAATTCTTCAAGTCAGTTATTATTTGGAATCATAAAAATTAAAATAGCACTTTGATCAACACTATTGGTTCGATTACCGCTATCAGTCATATTTATAAATAGCTGTATAAAGCTTCTAAACCGTTTTACTTGCCAGAACAACCATCGCAGGATTGAGTCCCTTTGTGTTCACATAATTCTTCCCGCTATAAACGTTATTGTTAAAAAAGAGCAACTTTGCGCTTACCATAACAAAATAATTCTCGGGCAAAGCAGGACTCGTCCAATTGGTTTCGGCTTGAATAGGGTCAGAGCTGTCCAAAGGAACTATAAAATGATGTTCGACTAGCGCGGAACCGAGTACAAAATTGGCAGCCAATACACAAACGATCAATTCGGCTTGATAGCAGCTGCTAGCATAAACCAGGTCTGTTTTGGCATTCATTGCTGGAAGCATCACCTTAACTTGGTTTAGTGCATTCACTTCACAACTGATTTCAGGCAAGAAATAAGCCTTGAAAGGGGAGTGGCTGTTAAAATCAAAACCATTCAAAGCACTCATGTCTGCGTTAAAGGGTGTCCGCTCTTCTTTGATGCTGTTTTTATTGCTCAATAGTGCCAAATACATTTGGCCGGTGAACCGCTTGTACATAAAAGAATCCGTCAATCCCAACAAAAACGGTATCAGAGAAATTCGCAATCTCTTAGCCCATTTGCTGCATCTAATAAATTCAGAGCTGCTCCTTTTCGTATTCTTGGTTTGTTTGACCTCTTCTGGGCGGGATTGTATAATTTGTTTACCGTTAAATTCCTTGTAAACCAAATTGCCGATCCTCCCGACAATAAAGTTATTCTTGTTTAAATGTGCCATAATTGTTTAAGATGTTGATTATAAGACATAAAGCTAGTCAAATGCACATCAACTCCTACATATAAGCCTATTTAATTTATAATGATTTTAATATTAGTGTATACTATGTCTATTAAAATATGTATTTTAATAGACATAGTATAGTATTAGTATAGACTCACTATACAGTGAATAGGAAGTATGATAAACTTTACTGGAGGGTTGGGGGGAATTAATACTATTTAGAAACCTCTAATTTGGTGGGGATAAATAAAGGGGATAAAATAAGCTCAAAAATGGGTTAACGGGATTTATCGTACAAAATATTGATTGCTTTTCAAGTGATTAGTCTGAATATTCTTTTGGTTAAAAGGGATTTACAGCCACTTCCTAATTATATAAATATATTGGACTGAACTCAAAGGGCATTTTTTTGGTCGGCCCTTTGAAATTCTGCAGGGTGAAAAAGAGACCAAAGGGAAGCCCGAAAATTGCTTCGCCTGCTCACTTCGACATGGGTCTGAAATGAAACTGCTGATAAATCGGTGCAGCTGGGCGAGTTTTTTTATAATCGCAAAGGGAAATGCCCCTAAATTGCCTTGTTTTGCAATTTTTTGTAAGCAATTAAAAACAAGCGCTGTCTTCCGAAATGGGAATGAGCCGTTTTAGCTTGATTCTTTATCGCAGATTAAATAACGGATTCTCAAGGTTTAGATGGGTACTACTGGAAATATAAAAGCACTTTATAATTCAATAAAGTGCTTTTGTTGCTATTGCTTCTTTTAGAAGTTTAACCCAAAAAGGCTTTAAACTCTTCGTAGGTTTTTATTCGGGTTTTTATTTTTTCCTTACCCATAACCGCCTGAATCTGAAGCGGAATAGGAAGTTTTATTCCCAATATTGGTTCTACGGTATCTAAGAATTTGATAGGATGCGCGGTTTCTAAAAAGATTCCAATGGAATTCGGATGTTTGGGCATTTCTTTTTTTAAACCTAAATAACCCACAGCACCATGAGGCTCGGCAACATAAGCCGATTTGGAATAGATTGCTTTCAAAGCATCACTGGTCTCGGCATCGGTATAGGAGAAGGCGGAGAAATCTTTCTCGAATGCGGCTAAATCATTGCCGTACAATTCTTGAATGCGAATGAAATTACTCGGATTTCCTACGTCCATGGCGTTTGAAATGGTGGCTATAGAAGGCTTGGGCTCGTAAGTTCCGGTTTTTAAAAATCGGGGAACGGTATCATTCACATTGGTGCTCGCCACAAAATGTTCGATTGGCAGGCCTAATTTCTTGGCCATAATACCGGCGCAGATATTTCCGAAATTCCCACTAGGGCAGGAGAACACCAGGCTTTTGTTTTGGGATTTTAGCTGTCGGTAGGCAAAGAAGAAGTAAAACATCTGCGGTAACCAACGGGCGATATTTATCGAATTGGCCGATGTCAGGTTTTTGTGTTTCAGGCTCTCGTCCAGGAAGGCTTTTTTGACCATATCCTGGCAATCATCAAAAACACCATCAACTTCGAGGGCTTTTATATTTTGTCCCAAGGTCGTCAATTGACGTTCTTGGATATCGCTTACTTTTCCGGAAGGGTATAATATGACTACATCTACACCTTCTACACCCAAGAAGCCACTGGCCACGGCACCACCGGTATCACCAGAGGTTGCAACGATAACCGTATTCTTGCTATTGGCATTGTCTTTATTAAAATAAGCCAGGCAGCGGGACATAAAGCGGGCGCCTACATCCTTAAAAGCCATCGTGGGCCCATGA
>CANEZU010000073.1 GCA_947444255.1 Flavobacteriaceae bacterium
CATTTTCAGGGATTCCTAAATCTAATTTATTAAAATTGTAACGTAAAACACTAGAGAATTTAGCATTGCTGTAGCCAATAGCCGTTTTTAAATCGGTTTCATTGTAACGGGTATTTGTTACTCGATCGCGACCATTAATTTTATAATCGGAATGCGTGTTGTAGCTCCCTCGGGCGAGGAATTTCCAATTATCAGAAGAAGTTTTTAGGCCTAGGGAAGAATTACTCCCTAGTGTATTGGAGAATAATTTTTGACTGAAACTTCCTTCAGTTGTATTGGCATTAGCGAATTTTTCGGGATTGAAATATAAAACACCCCCAAGAGCATCGGATCCATAAAGCAAGGAAGCGGGGCCTTTAATCACTTCGACACTTTCAATTCCAGCATCATTTAAACCAAGGCCATGTTCATCGCCAAACTGCTGATTTTCTATGCGAACCCCTTGGGAATAAACCAAAATCCGGTTGCCACTTAATCCCCGAATTACGGGTTTTCCGATGGATGCTCCTGTCGATATCTGAGAAACACCGGGAATAGAAGCCAGTCCTTCGATTAGGGTAGAAGTCCCTTTTTGTTGTATGGATTTCATAGTTACATGTTCCACTTTCATTACGTTCTGGGATTGTAATTTATTGAAAGCGGTGGAAACGATGACTTCGTCCATTTCGAAAATGGTTTCTATTAAAACAATATCTAAGGTATTTTCTTTTTGATTCAGATTGAGCTGTTTGTTTTGACTTGTAAAACCGAAAAAGACAAAATTAAATTTTAGATTTCCATTGGGAAGGTTTTTAAAAGTATATACTCCATTTTCGTTAGTTGTAGTTCCCTTATGTAATTCAACTGCATATACAGAAACCCCTTTTATGGGTTGGTTTTTGGAATCTGTTATCGTTCCTGAAACGGTATTTTGAGCATTTAATAGGGCTGAAAAACTAATAAACAGGAAGACTAATATTGATTTCATATAATGAGATTGCAGGTTACAAAAATAGGCAAACTAGGGCGTACTATTTTCTTAAAATCAAATTAATACAAATGGAATTTGTATAAAACCAAAAAAGGCGACTACCGAGGTAACCGCCTTTAGACTACTATTTTTCTTGATTAATTCGCTACAAGCTCAACCGGATAAATAACTAGAGCATCAGTTCCTCCTCCAGCATTGGTTTTATCGCCATCAGTAACACCTGCAGCTGATTTGTTCGGTCTGTGGATTAGTGTTACAATAATATCGCCAGAAGCCGCAGAAGCTGCAGTAGTCATTGTGAAAGTAATACCAATTGGGTCTCCGTTACTATCATTGTCGGTGTAGGTAAAATCACCTATGCTAGCAGGCGTCTCAAAGAAAATCTGGTGCTCTTCTCCTTCCTCTTGAACTTCAAGAGTGATGTCATCCACCGGATTATCCAATTCATTTAAGAAACGTACAGAACCCGTATAGGTAGTATTTGTTTTTAAAGTACCTGATACCGTTATTTGAGGAGCATTGGGGCCATCACCATCTAAATCTTTAGAGGTTAAAGTTATAGTTTCTGAGCCATTTCTTAGTGTTGTTATTACCGTTGTAATCACTTCTTCTTCATTTACGGGGACTACATCCTCGTCATTAGAACAAGAGTTGAAAGAAAGACCGGCTAGTACTGCTAAAGCTAAATAATTTAATTTTTTCATGATTGTTTATTAATAATTAATTTTTAATTGAATTTGGAAATTTCTTCCCATTTCGTCGGCAAAAAAGCGCTGACGGTTTAGATAATCTCGATAGTTTGTGTTTAAAATATTTTGAATTGAAAAAGCCAAAGTAGTTGCTACTTTCTTCGAGCTTTTTAAACGGATTTCAGTGTATAAACTCCACAATTGGTATGCAGTAGGCGGTGTGCTAATGTCAACCAGAACGGGAGATAATTCTCCATCAACTACAATATTAGTGACGAAGTTGTTGTTTGGAAACTGGTTTTGACGCATGACCAGATCTTGTTGCAATTCGAACACGAAATCCTGCCATTCCTTTTTATGAAACCGAATTTTATTGTTCAGATTCAAAGGCGGTATGTCGATTAACGCTTCGTTTTCACTAAGATCCATTCCGTTTACATAAGCCAAGGAAAACTGATGTTCCCATTGCGAATTGATTTCCCAATTGGTTCGAAGATCAATACCCATTAAACGGGCATTCGTCTGTTGAAATTCCCAAACCGGAAAAGCACCTCGAATAGTTGTTTCAAAACCAACGGGTCTTAAAAACATATAATTCTGAATACTATTCACAAAAGGGTTGATTTCTAGTGAAAAATCATTCCATTTTTTTTGAAGAGTCGTTCCAATCTTAAAAGCCTGTTCTTTATCCAAACGCAAATCCCCCAATTCAATCACTCCCGATGAATGGTGCAAGCCATCGCTAAAAAACTCTGATGGATTAGGATTACGTGTGGCCCAACTCATTGTGGCATACCAATTCAAATCATCAGCAAACCGCTTGTGGAAACCAAGGCTAGCTGAGATATTGTGAAAAGTATATTCCGGCTTCGTCAGCCATTGATTGCCTGCTTCGCCAACAATGAATTTTGAAAACTCTGGGCTGTACCCTCTTTCGTCCCAACGGGATTTTAGAAAAAATTTAGTTGCCTGAATTTTCGAAAAGTCATAGCGTAAACCCGATTCCATGGTTAAAGTTTCGGAGAGTTGGTATTCTGCAATTCCGTAAAGGCCACCTTCCACTTTTTCATAGGTTGGAATTAAAGGCTGAACGCCGGTTAAAGGACTCGCGAAATTGTTTTGGTAGGTCGCATTTAGTCCCGATTTCAATTTCCAATTCTCCCATTCTTTTTTATAATCCAAATTGAAAGTATGGGTCAGGAGTTCTAAATCTAATGCTGCCCGATCTTCATTCACCCCGCGGCGCAAGTCAAACTCCAGTCTTTTATTGAGCTGAAAAGCATATTGTACCGAAAGAGAAGAACGATCCGAAAAATAGCGGTTGTAATTTAATTTTGCTAAATGGTGTCGCACTTGCTGCTTTGGATTCCTTATGGAGTAGGTGAAATCTTCGGTCACAGAAGGTTGATTGTTATTGATAGAATTGAATAAATCATTCACATTACCAATGTGTGACGCACTTAGAATACCAATTTCGGCATTGTACAGACTATAGAAACCCGCAATGTCATAGTTGTCTCCTGCGAATTTAAGATCTCCAGAAAAATTTTGTTCCCGGTTTCCTGTATTGGACAATACATAATCTGGTGCCGATCGATCGCCCATGTATTTGAAAGTTCCAAGCGCATTCCAAGACCAGCCTTTGTCATTTCCTTTGTGAAGACTGGAACTGATGCTACCGCCTCGACCATTGGAAGCCAGATTCATTATAGTTTTGCCAAAAAGAGTATCTTTCTTTACCGAAATAGGTTCAATAATAACTAAACCTCCCACGGCATCACCGCCATATTGTAAGCCGGAAGCTCCTTTGATGACTCTTATTTTTCCAGCCGCATTTACATCAAAATTTGGAGCGTGTTCCGTTCCCCATTGTTGGTCTTCCAAACGAACCTGATTGCTAATAATAGGTACTCGGCTGCTGTGTAAACCATTAATCATAGGCTTCATAATGTTGCTTCCCGTTTTTAAGAGGGAAACACCAGGAACTTCTTTAAGGACTTCTCCAAGAGTTTGATTGCTATATTTTTCAATGGTTTGTGTTTTAATGTTCTGCTCTAAAACGACCGTTTGTTCTTGACCGTTTTTTTGAACAATAACAATTTCGTCAAGAACATTAATTTCTCGAACCATAGTAGTATTAAATATCAAGTCAGTACTTAAGATAATAGTCTTGTAAATCACTTTATAACCTAAGTAGGAGACAATCAAACGCATTTGCCCTGAAGGCAAATTTTTGATACTGTAGTTTCCTTCTGGATCAGTAGCAGTATCTTGATTGGAAACATGGATATGGCAGCCCATGAGTGGCTTGCCGTTTTCGTCTCGGATTTTTCCGCTGATCTGGTTTTGACCAAAGGCAACGGAACTCAAAATTCCCAAGAGGAAAAGAATAGTTTTTTGATACATTTTTCTAATTTAAATATAAACACATAAGTCATTATCCCTAAAACAATAGGAACGACTTTGGTTAAAACGATATATTTAAACTAGAGGAGGTGCGCGAAGGGCAAAAAGACTTCCCGAAAAGGAGGGTGTTATTTCTTTAGAATAAGAAGCAAAATATTGGGATGAAATAGCATTGTTTAAAACACCGAAAGCGAATTTTTCTAAAGATAAATAGGGACTGAAAGTGTATTTACAAACGAAACAATGATCAAAGTGGTGCTGGTGCGTAATTTCATTCTGTCCTATTTTGTGTTCGTGAACACATTGCTTTTCAGAAAGTTGCTTTGCTAAATGCTCGTAAGAATCGACCGATTGAAACAGCATTGAGAACAACACTGCAATCATTAAGAGCGCATTTATTTTGGCAAACCTTTTTTTCATTCCGGGTAAAAGTAGGTTAACAAAAAAAAAATCCAATTGTTTTAACAAATTTTGTGGTTTGTTTTAACAATTGGATTCGGAATTAATAGACTTTTATTCTGTTTTATACTAGACCATTTGCGGCTAAGTATTCTGCAATTTGAATGGTATTTGTGGCAGCTCCTTTTCTGAGGTTGTCTGCTACGATCCACATGTTTAGGGTATTGGCCTGGCTTTCGTCACGACGAATTCGTCCTACAAACACTTCGTCTTTTCCTTGAGCGTAAAGCGGCATCGGATAGGTATAGGTGTCGGTATTGTCCTGAACGACAACGCCCGGTGTATGGTGCAATAGGGAGCGAACTTCGTTTACATCAAAATCGTTGGTAAATTCTACATTAACCGCTTCACTATGACCTCCAACGATAGGCACACGAATAGCAGTAGCTGTAACTTTAATCGAATTATCACTTAATATTTTCTGAGTTTCGTTTACCAATTTCATTTCTTCTTTTGTATAACCGTTTTCTTCAAAACTGTCGCATTGTGGAATTGCATTTCTATGAATTGGATATTTGTAAGCCATTTCACCTTGAATTCCAGAGTATTCATTTTCCAATTGACGTACTGCTTTTACGCCCGTTCCAGTGATGGATTGGTAAGTAGAAACAATCACGCGCTTGATGTTGTATTTGGCATGCAAGGGCGCTAGAACTAATACCATTTGGATGGTAGAGCAGTTTGGATTCGCAATTATTTTATCTTCTTTGGTTAAGCTTGAAGCATTAATTTCGGGCACCACTAATTTTTTAGTAGGATCCATTCTCCAGGCAGATGAATTGTCAATTACAGTTGTTCCTGCAGCAGCAAATTTAGGAGCCCATTCTAGTGAAGTATCACCACCTGCGGAGAACAAAGCAATATCTGCTTTCATGTCCACTGCGGTTTGCATTCCTACTACTTTGTATTTTTTTCCTTTGAATTCAATTTCTTTGCCTACTGATTTTTCGGAAGCCACTGGAATCAATTCTGTTACAGGAAAATTTCTCTCGGCTAAAACTTTAAGCATAACCTCACCAACCATTCCGGTTGCACCAACTACTGCAATTCTCATATTATATAGTTTTTATTCTTGTACTTAATTGTTTAGAAGACAAAAGTAGGGATTATTCAAATTAAAACAAACGGCTTCACAAAAAACAACAAATTGTTATATTTGTAACAAAAAGAACCACGCCTTAGAGCGTGGTTTAAGTTAGAATATATAATGCAGCGGTATTATTTCTTTAGTAAATCCCTTATTTGAGTGAGCAATTCTAACTGATTGGGGCCAGTAGGAACAGTAGGTGGAATAATTTCTTTCTTTTTTGCTTTTTCGGCGGCTCTAAGAACCACAAATATAAAAAAGGATATAATGATAAAATTAATGATGGCCTGAACTAAATTTCCATAGGTGATTACAGAAGCACCTGCTTTTTTTGCTGCTACCAAATTTTCGTAGGATTCTCCATTAAGAGCAACAAATTTTTGTGTAAAATCAATACCACCAGTAATTAATCCTACAATAGGCATAATTACATCTTCTACGGCAGAGCCTACAATTTTGCTGAAAGCACTCCCAATTACGACTGCTGTAGCCAAGCTTAATACGTCTCCTCTCATTAAAGAGGTTTTAAAATCGGAGAAAAAACCCATGACTTCTTGTTTTTAATTTATACTTAATTCCCACTCTCTATCAAATTTAGTAAATTTTTGACTGGAAAAAACGCCTAGTGATGCTTTTATTATCTGTAAAAAACCCGTTTTACTCGTTGTGAAATACTAGTTAGAATTTCATAGGGAATTGTTTGTAGTTTTTCGGCTATCAAAGTAACGGTTGGGTTTTCACCAAAAATAATCACGAGATCGCCTTCTTTGCAAGGAACGTCAGTCACGTTGACCATGAGCATGTCCATGCAAATACTACCTACAATAGTTGCTTCGCGCTTGTTAATGGTTACATATCCTAAACCATTTCCCCAACTTCTCGAAATACCATCGGCATAACCAATAGGAATTGTTGCGATTCGAGTTTCTTTATCGGCGATAAAACGTCTTCCATAACCTACGCTTTCACCGGCTTGAATAGTTCTGATTTGTGAAATAATAGATTTTAGAGTACCTACATTTTCTAAATAGGGTTGTTCTTCTGGATCATTGGAAACACCATAAAGTCCGATACCCAATCGCACCATCTCATATTGAGCTTGAGGGAAATTACTGATTCCCGAGGTGTTTAGGATGTGACGTATTGGATTTATATCCAATTCGGTTTTTAGTTTAGCGGATAATTTTTCAAATAAAGCAATCTGTTGATTGGCAAATTCGTGGTGTTCTAAATTATCACTCGTGGCCATATGGGATAAAATACTTCGGACAAGAACAGTTTGATTTCCTTTTAAAGTAGCAATCAAATCATCGATGGTGTTGGCTTCAAAACCCAAACGGTGCATTCCGGTATCGAGTTTGATATGAATGGGATAGTGTTTTAATTTTTTCTGCGCTGCCAATTTTATAAACGCATTTAATCCTTTCAGGCTATATATTTCGGGTTCTAATTCATATTGAATAATAGCTGAAAAGCTAGTGTTCTCTGGATTTAAAACTAAAATAGGCAGGTTGATACCTGCATTTTTTAGCGCAATCCCTTCATCGGCAAAAGCCACCCCAAGATAATCGACCTTGTGGTGTTCGAGAAGTTTGGCCACTTCAAAACCGCCACTTCCATAACCAAAAGCTTTTACCATTACCATGAGTTTAGTATCAGGCAGAAGTTTCGATTTAAAGTAATTAAGATTATGACTTATGGCGTTGAGGTTGATTTCCAGAATGGTTTCGTGTGTTTTTTCCTCCAATAGCGCTACGATGGTTTCAAACTGAAAATGTCGGGCGCCTTTGATTAAAATAGTTTCATCGCCAAAGTTTAAATTCTCATAGTTGGCAATGAATTCGTCGGTATTCTTGAATGTAATCGAATTCAAAAATTTGCTTTTGAAGGCCGATATCGTTTCGCCAATACCAATTACGCGACTGATTTTATTGGAAACTATCAGTTGGGAGACTTTAGAATAAAGTTCTTCATTAGACAAACCACTTTGGAAAATATCAGATAAAATTAGGGTTTTCTTCTTGTGTTGTTTCTGGCTTTCCAAAAAGTCCAAGGCAATTTTCAAGGATTGGAAATCAGAACTGTAGCTGTCATCAATAACAGTTGAATTATTGATTCCGTTTTTGACTTTCAGACGCATTTCAACGGGAAACAATAGTGCGGCTCGATTTTCTATAGTTTTACAATCGTAACCCAAATGCAACATCACCATAATGCAGTGTATGGCATTTTCTATTGAAGCGCTGTCTTTGAACGGTATTTGTATCTCGTAATTGATTTCGTCCTGTTGAAATTCTAATATAGTTTTATCTCCAAGATGTTTTTGAGTGAAGAAAACATTTGCTTTTCGGTCCTTGCAACTCCAGGAAAAAGTAATAAGTCTAGAATTGATGAAGGCATCAATCGTTTTATTTTTATTGTAAATTAAAACGTCGACCTCTTTAAAGAGTTTTAGTTTTTCCTTAATTTTTTCAGCGATATTAGGAAAACCTTCGTCGTGAGCACTTCCTATATTGGTCAGAATTCCAATAGTTGGTTTGATCATTTTTTCTAATTTTTCCATTTCTGAAAAGGTAGAAATCCCAGCTTCAAAAATTCCTAGATTGTGTTTTTCATTGATAGCTGTTACCGATAAAGGAACGCCAACCTGTGAATTGTAACTTTTTGGACTTCGGATCACGTTATAATCGGGACTCAAAAGAAAGTTAAGCCATTCTTTGACAATTGTTTTTCCGTTACTTCCGGTTATTCCAATGACAGGAAAATTAAAAAGGCTGCGATAATAAGCAGCAAATTCCTGCAAACCGACGATCGTATTGTCGACCAACATAAAATTAGCTTTGTCTTCAGATTCTTTAGGGATGTGGTTTACGACAAAGTTGCGAACTCCTTTTTCAATCAAGGAGGCAATATAATCATGTGCATCATTATTGGGTCCGGCTAGGGCGAAAAACAAAGTTTGTTTTCCGTTTTGGAGGGAACGACTATCAATAGAAATGTTTTCGATAATAGTTTCCGGACTGTTTCTATGCCATTGGGCATGAATAATGGGTGCGATATTTTTAAGATTTATTTTCAATACTTATTTTTGAGTTTTCTTGTTTTTAGCAAGTTCCGATTTTTCTTTCTCCTGATTCTCTTTCATGGCGTGGTAAAAAGCAGCGCGACTCAGGGGTTCGTATTCTTCATTTTCTCCCAGCATGACCAGTTTATCGTTGTCTGTTTTTCGGAAACTATAATTGGCCAAATTTCCGGTACGGGTGCAAACGGCATGAACTTTAGTAACGTATTCGGCAGTAGCCATCAGTGCTGGCATGGGTCCAAAAGGGTTTCCTTTGAAGTCCATGTCTAAACCAGCAACAATAACGCGAATACCTTGGTTGGCTAAATCATTACAGATTTTCACAATTTCGTCGTCAAAAAATTGTGCTTCGTCAATTCCTACTACATCGCAGCCTTGCGCCAGAATCGCAATATTTGCGGCGGCGGGAACGGGAGTAGAGCGAATTTCGTTGGCATCATGGGAGACCACCATTTCATCGTGATAGCGAGTATCAATTGCCGGTTTGAAAATTTCTACTTTTTGTTTGGCGAATTGAGCTCTTCTTAATCGGCGAATGAGTTCTTCTGTTTTGCCCGAGAACATCGAACCAGAGATGACTTCAATCCAGCCAAACTGTTCTTTTTGATTTACTGTGTTTTCGAGAAACATTTTTTATTTTTATTGCTCTTAAAAAGAATTGTTTTTATTACTTTGTATCTTTAACAAATTTATTAAAAAACACACGCCCTAGCCACTATAATTTTAAAAGTTATGAAAAAAAAGTTGGAAGCTGAATTAATCAGCATTGCACACCGAATTTTAAAGCTTAAGAACAAATCAGAAATAGTACAATTGCATCAGGAAACGCAAAAACTTTTTGAAAAGCTGTCTGTTTTACGATTTGTTGAAGAGAATTTCGGAGATGTAAAGCCAACCATAGGTTATTCAGAAATCGAAACTAAGCTGGAAGCTGTTTTCGATACAGCGGCAGCAATTCCAGAACCAGTAGCAGAAGATTTTGCGCCTGTGTTAGAAGTGCCTGCTGAATTGGAACCTAAGGAGACTAATGAAGAAGAAAAAAAGAAACCGGAAAAGGCCAAAAAAGAAACAGTTTGTAGCGCAGCGGAAGTTGCTTTAGAAGAACCTACAGAAACAGAAGTTATCGCCGAATCAATTGAAGAAGTTGTTGCTAAATCCTCTGAAGAAACAGCCATAACAGATGAAAAAGAAATAGTTAAGGATACAGTTTCAGATGAATTTGTAGATCTGGAAACCAACTTCAAGCCTTCTTTTGAGTTGTCATTTGATTCCAATGATTTGGAAGACTCTGAAGAAGAAGTAGAAATTGTAGTTCTTGAAGAAGCTATTCCAGAAGTGGTAATGGAAGCAGTTGAAGTTGAAGTTAAAAAAATCCCCTTTCAGATCTCGTTGGAAGATTTATTAGGTTCCGCTTACGTAGATCCTGTATTTGTGAAAGCAGATGATTCAGACCGAGAAGAAGAAATGGCGAATAGTATTCCGTTAAGCTCTGAATTCTCCGACTTGTCACAAGTTGTTTCTATCAATAATCCAGATAGTGATTTGAAATCAGTGTCTTTAAATGATCGACTTTCCAAAGCCATTACGATAGGACTTAATGATAGAATTGCCTTTGTGAAGCATCTTTTTGGCAATAGCAGCGAAGATTATAATCGTGTTTTGTCTCAGTTAATCACATTTGACACCGTAGAAGAAGCCAAAGATTTTATAGAAGATATGGTAAAACCCGATTACAATAATTGGGAAGGAAAAGAAGATTATGCTGTTCGTTTCATAGAAATTGTAGAGAAAAAATTCGTTTAATATACATAGCCTTCTCTCCTAATTTATTAGCGCTTGAGGGAATTTAATAAAAAAACAGAACACGAATTTCACTAATTTAACTGATCAACAATCAGTGATAACTAGCGAAATTCGTGTTTAACTTTCGTATTTATGTCTAAATTATATATCGTTCCTACGCCCATTGGCAATCTTGAAGACATGACTTTTCGTGCTATTCGTATTCTCAAAGAAGCCGATTTGATTTTGGCCGAAGATACCAGAACCAGTGGAAAATTACTCAAGCATTTTGAAATTGGCACGCACATGCACAGCCATCACATGCACAATGAACACAAAACGGTGGAGAATTTAATTTCAAGATTGAAAGCGGGAGAAACGATTGCTTTGATTTCTGATGCGGGCACACCGGCGATTTCTGATCCGGGGTTTTTATTGACACGTGCTTGTGTTGAAAATA
>CANEZU010000074.1 GCA_947444255.1 Flavobacteriaceae bacterium
AAATGGTATCTTACACCTAAACTCATACCATTATCGGTTACAAATCCAGCACCAAAATTAACGCCATAATCCAATTTATTAGGTTTAAATTCTTGAGAAGTAGAAAATAGGTTGGAAGCAGCATCGTATTCTTCTTTATGATAAACGGTCAAACCTATTTGTGGCCCGACTTCCAAAAAGAAATTATTTAAAGGATATGCCTTCAGCATCAACGGCAAATTGACGTAATTTAGCTTTTGAGTAAATCTTCCGTTACTATTGCTAATGACATAACCTTGTTGAGAATACTGCAATTCGGGTTGAATAGAAAAATGATTGTTCAAAAAAGATTCACCGTAGAATCCGATATGAAAACTATGGCGTTGACTCGTTTCTCCTTGCCCGTTAAAATTTACAGCCGAAAGGTTATAGCCTCCTTTAATTCCAATAATTGATTCTTGTCTAAACTGTTTTTGGGCGCTTAATGTTGCTATCCCTGCAAATAAAAGAGCTAATGTGATACCGTATATTTTCATGAATTTTTTTCTATTAAATTAGTTTGTTTTATTTACCTCCGTTTGCACGCAAATCAGCAATACAATCTGCATCAAGTCCGGGAGCAGCTCCCCCAGAAACCATGTCTCCAATACCCTGACTGGTTTCGGCTGCAAAATACATTAGGCATTTATCATTTACACAATGCTTCGAATTCGCTGGGTCTTCGTGATTAGTTTGAAGACTTGCACCCAAATTAGTTAATCCCAAAATATGTCCAAATTCATGATTGGTCACAGCCGTTTCCAATACCGTCCTGCTGGGGCCAAATGGGTTTGTTGTCAAAGACCGAATTGTTGCTTCATAAATCACAAAAGAGGTGTTTCTGTAAGCAGTTCCAAGAATTACTGAATTAGTAGTATTATCTGCTGAGGATCCATCTGCAAAAAAAGCCCAAACAGCAATTTGATTTGGAACATTATAATTTCTTCTATTAGCATCTTCGATAGCCCGAATTTCCTCATTTGTATAAGGTGAATTACCTGGTGGTGGAATCGATCGCATTAGTATTTCAATTCCGCTTGATTTATTTAAACGCGCTTCCAAAAAGGTTTTCAAATTGTTCAAAGCTGCTGCTGTTGGTTCAAAACCTTCTACATAAACTACTTCTAAAAGGACACTTTTAAAAGTCGCATCGGATAGAAAATCATTAGAAGAACTTCCCGTTACACGCAGATTTGCTTGTTTTGCTGATAAAGGTATTTCTCCATTTGAAACAACCGTATCTTCTTTTGAACAGGATAGTAATAAACCCACTGTAAGGATTCCTATCAGAATTATTCTCTTTAGCATTTTTAATTATTTAGAAGCAAAAAACTACCAAAAGCACTATTGATTTTGGTAGTTTTTTTGCATTTATGATTATTTATATTTGTTTCAATACAATAGTCATTGCTGCATTTGTTGAACTTTGCAAGCTAATAGTGGTTGTAGTAAAATTAGTGACTTTCCAGGTGTTATTCAGTAAATTGAAATCAGCATTACCCGTAAAGCTCAAGTTTAAAAACACATCTATTTCAGAACTCGTTTCGTAAGTTCCATTAATTGTAGTGAAAAGAGCATTAGTAGCTATTACTTTGGAATCATTCGTAAAGTCTAGAGCAAACCCCTGGTATTTATTAGCCGATTCTACTCCAGCATTTAAATAGGATTCTATTTTGAAAGATCCATCCACTAAGATTTGACGCATTTGATTCGCTTTGGCTGCTGATGCTGCTTTGGCGTCTTCTTCAGAAGAACAGTCTCTAATACTAGATTGTAATTCGGCATCACTATTTAAAGTTGCGGTTGTTCCATTTGTGAAAGTAATTGAAATTGGATAGGAAACTTGATATAATTCGGTAGAACTAATTGAATTCATATAAGCATACAATTGCTGATCACTCGTAATTATTATACTTCCGGTTTGTTGTAAATTCAAACTATAGGTTAGAATTGTCATTGGAAAATTAATATTCATGCATGAAATCGCGTCTTGGGAGGAAGCCTCCGTTTGATTACAAGTCGTTTTTAAAGCATTAAATTCATTTTGATTGTTAATAACTACTTCGGTATAATTACTCAAACGAACACTTAATGGAAACTGAAGTGTGATTACATCTTGATTCGAATTAGATTGCGCTAAAATGCGAATAACTTGTTGGTAATCGAATTGAGAAAAAATTGAAATTCTTTGTCCATTTATCACTGCCGTAGTTGGAAGAATAATAGAAGAGCAGGAATTTCCATCAAGAAAATCATCAAAAGAACCATCATGCATTGAAGTTCTTCTTAAATTATTGGTAGTCGTAGAATTGGCAGAATTAGTATTGGGATTTTGTCCTTGCTCGCTATTAATTTCGTTTTGGCAACCTATAAAACCGAAAACGGATACTAATAGGATTGCACTAAGGGCTTTAAAATTTTTCATAATCGTTGTAATTTACGTTTTTTTAAGCGCTTTTTACGCTTTATGTAACTAAGACAACAAACATTTAAAATACCCTACTTTATTTTCTAATTTTATTTTGTCAATAAAAGTGATCCAATTATAATCTGTATTCTGTAAGTAAAATAAGATACCTTTACAGAATGAGTGATGTAAACAAAAACCTTTGTGAAGAAAATCACTTCAGAGACTTTTATACAAAGAACCTTCAGGCCGCAAGTAATTTCGCTTTCTATAAATGTGGAGATTCTGCCGAAGCCCTAGATTTAGTTCAAGATGCCTTTGCCAAGATTTGGGAAAATTGCTCAAAAATTGATTTTGACAAAGTACGAACCTATTTATTTACCAGCGTTAATAATTTATTTCTGAATACCGTCAAACATAAAAAAGTAGTATTAAACTATACTAAGGATGTTCCTAATTTAGATCGAAACAATCAAAGCCCCGACTACATATTAGAGGAAGAGGAATTTCGAATTCGACTTGAAAAAGCCATTGCTTCCTTGACGGTTGCCCAAAGAGAAGTTTTTTTGATGAACAGAATAGACGGGAAAAAATACCGAGAAATTGCCGAATTACTTTCTATCAGTCAAAAGGCGGTTGAAAAACGAATGTCAGGAGCACTCAAAATATTGAAATCAAAAATAGAAAATATACAATCGTTTTGATGTAGGGTAATTTCGAATTGGATTGTCTTATTAGAACAGAAGCAGAAAAATGAAAAACGAAAAAGAAATCTTAAAATGGTTGGATCAGGACTTGTCTGAAGCCGAAATCAAGGATTTAAAGCAAACCGAAAGCTTTGAAACCCTGGAGAAAATAGCGTTTTATAGTAGCCAATTACAAACACCAAAAGTAGATATTGAATCTGCTTTAATAGCTTTTAATTCCAGAAGTTTCAAAAAATCTGAAACCAAAGTCAGATCCCTCAATTTCAAAGTGTGGCTCAGCGCTGCTGCTGCAATACTACTTTTAATCAACGCTTCTTATTTCTTGTTTCTGGATACCGATAAATCCTTTGAAACCCATATTGCAGAGCATAAAGACATTCGTCTTCCTGATAATTCGGAAGTGACATTAAATGCCAATTCAAAAATTAATTATAATCCTTATTCATGGAAAGCGCATAGAACTTTAAATTTGATGGGAGAAGCTTATTTTAAAGTACAAAAAGGCCAAACTTTTAGTGTTAGAACTCCAAGCGGAATCGTACAAGTTTTAGGTACTCAATTTAACGTAAAAGAACGAACTAATTATTTTGAAGTACATTGTTATGAAGGATTAGTGAGTGTCACTTTTAAGAATAAAACAGTGAAACTTCCTCCTGGAAAAAACTTTAGAGTTTTGAACGGAACTATAGAAAATCTGGAAGATTCAAATGTGACTAAACCATCCTGGACCGAGAAGGAATCCAGTTTTAATCGCATTCCATTAAATCAGGTTCTGGCCGAATTTGAGCGGCAATATGATATACAAATCAAAACAGAAAGAATTGATACCCAAAAATTATTCACGGGTAGCTTTACGAACAAAGATCAAAAAATAGCCTTGGAATCAATTACCATTCCATTAAAATTATCTTATAAAATAGAAGGCAAAACCATTATATTTTATAATTATAATGCGAAATAAATTATTATTCTTTTTACTATTAGCCTTTATAAATAATGGTTTTGGACAAAGTATTCCAAAAAAAATACCCTTAACAAATTTTCTTCAAGGAATAGAAAAGCAATTTGATGTCAAATTTTCGTATGCTGTAGAAGATGTGGCAATGGTTTTTATTGACAAACCCATTCCTAAATTTAATTTGGAAGAAACAATTGCCTATTTAAATCGAAAAACCCTTTTAAATTTTCAAACATTAAATGCCCGTTATATAACAGTATCGGTGCTTGATAAAACCATTTCTGTATGTGGAATTGTGTTTGCTGAAGATCCTGAAATTCCGCTTGCAGCAGCCACTATTTCAACTAATAATAGAATTAAAAATAGCATTTCAGACGAAAATGGCCAATTTAAAATCGAAAACATTCCCTTAAATTCAACTATTATCATTTCTTATTTGGGTTATGAAAGCAGACAAATTAGTGTTTCCGAACTGTTTTCAGAACCAGGTAGTTGTTCAAAAATAATACTTAGTACCAAAAACGAAGCACTCAATCAGGTTGTTATTTCAAAGTTTTTGACCACTGGTTTAGAAAGTCGAATGGACGGAAGTACCGTTTTAAACACTAAGAAATTTGGTATTTTACCTGGATTGGTTGAACCCGATATTTTGCAAATGATTCAGGCGCTTCCCGGCGTTGAAAGCAATAACGAAAGTATTGCGAATATCAATGTACGCGGCGGAACAAACGATCAGAATTTGATGCTTTGGGACAATATCAAAATGTATCATTCCGGTCATTTTTTTGGGTTGATTTCCGCTTATAATCCAAATATAACCAATAAAGTTGTCGTCAGTAAAAATGGAACAAGTGCCGCGTTTTCTGATGGTGTTTCGAGCACCATTAATATGTCAACTAATGATCTTATTACAAATACATTTTCTGGTGGCGGAGGCGTCAATCTTATAAGTGCCGATGCTTTTTTGGAAATTCCTATTAGCAAAAAACTGGAACTTCATGTTTCTGGACGCCGTTCATTTACCGATGTTTTCAAATCGCCTACCTATTCTAATTATTTTAATCGGAGTTTCCAGGATAGTGAAATCAGAACGAATCAGGGAAATAGGGATCAAATTGAAAGTGCGAGCAATTTTTATTTCTATGATTTTACGGCTAAATTACTTTTTGATTTAAATGATAAACATCACTTTAGATTCAATATGATAAACATTAATAACAATTTAGATTATTCGGAACGATTAATATCTAGCAGCAATCAAAGTGACACCAAGTCATCAAATTTAACTCAAAGAAATAGTGGTTATGGAGGCGATTGGAAAGCAATCTGGAACTCTAAATTCAGTAGCAATGTTAGCGCTTATTATTCTAAATACAGGATAAATTCAATGGATTACCGCTTGGAATCGGATCAGAATCTGAGTCAGGAAAATGAAGTTCTACAAACTGGAATCAAAATAAATGCGCTTTATAAATTGTATCCTAATCTCAATTTATTATTTGGTTATCAAATGAATGAAACAGGTATGCTGAATCAAACAACGGTAAGCTTACCATCCTACGAACGAACAAGAAAAGATGTTTTGTTGGACCAAGCTCTTTATTTTGAATCCGAATACCAACATAATGGCACTTATATTCGAGCTGGACTTAGAGGAAATTATTTCTATAAATTTGATAAAATTTTGATTGAACCCCGAATTAATATTCGTCAGGAACTTTCAAAATTAGTAGCCTTAAAATTTGAAGGGGAGTTTAAAAACCAAACAACAACTCAGGTAATTGATTTTCAAGATGATTTTCTAGGGGTTGAAAAAAGAAGATGGGTTTTAGTAAACAATAAAGACATTCCAATTGCAATTAGCCAGCAAGCGTCGTTTGGAATTGGCTTGAGTCCACGGAATCTGAGCATTGACATAACTGGTTTCTATAAAAAAGTGGATGGTATTACTGCTTCGAATCAAGGATTTTACAATAATTTACAGTTTATCAATGCTAATGGAAGTTATACTTCTGAAGGAATAGAATTCATTGCCAATAAAACCGCAAGAAAATATAGTGCTTGGATTAGCTACACTTATAGTGTCAATAATTATGAATTCAATGCCTTTACAACCAGCAAATTTCCAAATAATTTAGATTTAAGACATTCTGTTTCCATGGCTTTTAATTATAATTTGTCGGGGAATTTGAAGTTATCTTTTGGTGGAATTTGGCACACTGGCCAGCCTTATACTAGTACGGTAAAAGGAAATGAAACCGTCCGAAATGGAAACAACACCGCTATCAATTATAATGCTCCTAATAGTGAAAACCTTGATTCCTTTATGCGATTGGATGCCTCACTTTATTATAATTTTAAAGTAAGTAAATCTGTGAAAGCCTCATTGAGAGCGGGTGTAATCAATTTTACAAATGAAAACAATACGATCAATCGGTATTATATTGTAAATCCTAATAATACAACTCAAGTAATAGAAAGAGATAACAAATCCTTAGGGTTAACACCAAACATAAGTCTTCGGCTTAATTTTTAAAAACAAAAACTAGCTCTTTGATAAATAATAATATAGAATAAGACACACGAAAACCCGACTTTAATCGGGTTTCTTGTTTTTATAATCCAGCTATTTCTTTAATCTCTTCAATAATTTGTAAGGCTAAATAATCGGCCTGCTCCTGAGTAGCTGCTTCGGTATAAATCCGAATGATCGGTTCCGTATTCGATTTTCTGAGGTGTACCCATTTGTCTTCAAAATCTATTTTCACACCGTCGATGGTCGAACATTTTTCATGAGCATATTTTGTTGTCATAGCTTCCAAAATTGAATCAACATCAATTTGAGGGGTCAATTCAATTTTGTTTTTACTCATATAATATTCAGGATAAGAGTCGCGTAAAGCCGAAACAGTCATTTTTTTATTGGCCAAATGTGTTAAAAACAAAGCTACTCCAACCAAACTATCGCGGCCATAATGCAATTCTGGATAAATAATCCCACCATTTCCTTCTCCACCAATTATGGCTTTATTGGCTTTCATCATATCTACAACATTGACTTCTCCAACAGCACTGGCTTCATAATTTCCACCATGAAGGTTTGTCACATCACTTAAAGCGCGAGAGGAAGACATATTAGAAACCGTATTTCCTGGCGTTTTGCTCAAAACATAATCAGCACAAGCAACGAGTGTATATTCTTCGCCAAACATTTCACCGTCTTCGCAAATAAAAGCCAGACGATCCACATCGGGATCAACGACAATTCCAAGATGGGCTTTTTCTTTAACCACCAATTCTGAAATATCGGTAAGATGTTCTTTCAAAGGTTCTGGATTATGAGGGAAATGACCGTTTGGTTCACAATATAATTTGACCACTTCAACGCCCATTAATTCTAATAATTTGGGAATTATTATTCCTCCTGTCGAATTTACTCCGTCTACAACCACTTTAAATTTAGCCGCTTTAACAGCTTCAACATCCACTAATGATAAGTTTAAAACTTCATCAATGTGAATGTCCATATAGGCGTCATTTTCGGTTATCGAACCCAAATCATCCACTTCTGAAAAGTCAAAAGCTTCTGCATCGGCAATTTCTAGAATTTTTAATCCTTCGGCACCATTTAGAAATTCGCCTTTTTCGTTAAGCAATTTTAACGCATTCCATTGTTTCGGATTGTGGGAAGCGGTTAGTATTATTCCACCATCTGCTTTATCAAGAGCTACAGCTACTTCAACCGTTGGCGTGGTTGACAAACCCAAATCAATCACATCAATCCCCAATCCTAATAAAGTATTAACTACTAAATTGTGAATCATAGGTCCTGAAATTCGGGCATCACGTCCTACTACAACTTTCAGCTTTTCCTCACGAGTACCAGTAGGATCTGAATATTCCTTAAGCCAGGTTCCATAAGCAGAAGCGAATTTTACGGCATCTACAGGGGTTAAATTATCACCGACTTTGCCACCTATAGTTCCACGTATTCCTGATATTGATTTTATTAAAGTCATGAGTTTTATTTTAAATTTTAAATTCTCTTTTTAAATTGGATCACAAATATAATAATTGAGGCCTTATAAAAGTCAATAAAAACCCAAAAATCAAGTATAAAATCAGTAAATTCGGCAAATGAATTTTCTAGCACACATCTATCTTTCTGGTGAAAATGACCTTATAAAAATTGGTAATCTTATGGCCGATGGCATTCGGGGAAAACAATTTGAAACCTATCCTTTGGATATTCAAAAGGGAATATTTCTTCACCGAGGAATCGATACTTTTACTGATGCACATCCTGTATTCAGACAGAGTACCAAAAGACTCCATGCTAAATACCACCATTATGCCGGCGTTATCGTTGATGTATTCTATGATCATTTTTTAGCTAAAAACTGGACTCAATTTTCAGAAGAGCCATTAATTGAATATGTAAATCGTTTTTATACCTCTTTAGATGAAAATTACGATTCTTTAAGTCCGAAAATGGTAATCATGATGCCTTATATGATTGAACAAAATTGGCTGGTTAGTTATCAATCCATTGAAGGAATCCATCAAATTTTAACTCAAATGGACAGTCGTACTAAAAATGAATCCAAAATGCGCTTTGCCAGTGCCGATTTAACCGAACTCTATTCCGAATTCGAATGCGATTTTAATTTGTTTTTCGGAGATTTACAAGATTATTCCACCCAAAAATTAAGCAGCTTATGAAAAATTTTATCCTGACACTTTCTTTATTACTATCTTTTATTCCTAATTTTATTAAAGCCCAGCAGGGTTTAATCACTTCCAAAGCGATGGTAGTTTCTGCTCGGGAAGAAGCCTCTAAAATAGGTGCTGATATTATGAAAAAAGGTGGAAATGCTTTTGATGCAATGGTCGCTACCGAATTGGCATTGGCCGTAGCCTATCCTTTTGCAGGAAATATTGGAGGTGGTGGTTTCATGGTTTATCGTAAAGCGAATGGAGAAATTGGATCACTTGATTATAGAGAAAAAGCACCATTGGCAGCTACCAAAGATATGTTTTTAGACAAAAACGGAAATGTAATTCCCGGTAAAAGCACTAAATCTGCTCTTGCAATTGGAGTTCCCGGAACTATTGCTGGTGTATTTGCAGTTCATGAAAAGTTTGGATTTCTGCCGATGGAAGAAATTTTAAAACCAGTTATTGCCCTTGCAGAAAAAGGCGTTATCGTTACTAAAAAACAAGAAGAAAGTCTGAATTATTATAGAGAAGCCATTCTAAAAATAAACGGTACAAATTCAATGTATGCTAAAGTTTTTAAAGAAAATGATACTATCAAATATCCCGCATTAGCCAATACTTTAAAAAGAATTGCCAAAAATGGGCGTTCTGAATTTTACACGGGGAAATCATCAAAAATTCTTGTAAAGTATCTTAAAGAAAATGGAGCTATTATCAGTAGAAGTGATTTAGCAAAATACGAGGCCGTTTGGCGAACACCTTTGGATTTCGTTTATAAAGATTTAAAAATCATTTCAATGCCTCCTCCAAGCAGCGGTGGGATTTGTTTGGCAGAAATATTCAAGATGATTGAACCTTTTGATCTTGCAAAAATGGGAGCCAATTCAACTCAGGCCATTCAAGTATTGGTGGAAGCCGAACGAAGAGCGTATGCAGACCGGAGTTATTTCCTTGGTGATCCTGATTTTGTAAAAATTCCAATTAAAGAATTAATGTCAGAGGAATATCTGAAAAATAGAATGGCCAATTTTAGTTTTGAAAAAGCCAGTTTATCATCGGATATCAAAAAAGGAAAAGTAAATTATAAGGAAAGTACCGAGACTACACATTATTCTATTGTAGATCAATTTGGAAATGCTATTGCGGCAACAACAACCCTAAATGATGGCTATGGTTCAAAATATTATTGTGCCGAATTGGGCTTTTTCCTGAACAATGAAATGGATGATTTTAGTGCAAAACCCGGTGTTCCCAATATGTTTGGATTGGTTGGAAATGAAGCAAATAGTATCGCTCCTCAAAAAAGAATGCTTAGTTCTATGACTCCAACCATCGTTGAAAAAAACGGAGAATTGTTTATGGTTGTTGGTTCTCCAGGAGGTTCAACTATCATTACTTCGGTATTACAAACCATTTTAAATGTATTCGAATTTAAGTTGAGTATGCAGGAGGCTGTAAACGCTCCTCGTTTTCATCATCAGTGGCTGCCAGATGTAATAACCTTTGAACCAAATACTTTTGATGCGCAAACCTTAACTAATTTAAAATCCAAATCTTATATTATTAACGAGAAAACAACACCGGTTATTGGTAAAGTTGATTCGATTTTAAGACTTTCTAATGGAAAATTAGAAGGTGGGGCCGATAAAAGAGGTGATGACAAAGCTGTTGGATTTTAAAACTATAAGGATGGGATTTATTCAATCATTAGAAAGCGCATTTAAGGAAAATAGTAATTTTGATAATGCTCAGGCCATGTCAAAATACATGCGAAATCATTTCCCATTCTTTGGAATAAAAACAGAGGATCGAAGACGAATTTTCGAATTGGTTTATAAAAATAACCAAAAGGAAATAGCTAAAAATGCCAGAATTATAGCTGTTGAACTCTATTCGAAATCGGAGCGTGAATTCCACTATTGCGCAATAGAGATTCTTATCAAAGAACTCAAAGGAAAGTACGAAAAAGAAGATATTCATTTAATTGAAAGGCTAATATCAACCAATTCTTGGTGGGATACTGTGGATACTATTTCGAAATTTGTCCTTGGCGAATATTTAAATGAATTCC
>CANEZU010000075.1 GCA_947444255.1 Flavobacteriaceae bacterium
CTGTTTATGTAGCGACAGAAATAGGAGCTGTTAATGCTTTTGCCTATGATTTGCAGGCGGCTTGTAGTAGTTTCTTATTTGGTATGTCGACCGCTGCAGCATATGTTCAGTCTGGGAGGTATAAAAAAGTATTGTTAATTGGAGCCGATAAAATGTCTTCAATAATTGATTATACCGACCGTGCCACCTGCATTATTTTTGGTGACGGAGCCGGCGCTGTTTTATTTGAGCCTAATTATGAAGGTTTGGGATTACAGGATGAATATTTGAGAAGTGATGGAATTGGTCGGGAGTTTTTAAAAATTGAGGCTGGCGGATCTATTTTACCTGCTTCAATAGAGACGATAGCGAACAAGCAGCATTATGTTTTTCAGGATGGTAAAACCGTTTTTAAATATGCGGTAACCGGGATGGCAGACGTAAGTGAGAAAATATTGGAACGCAATAATCTTAGCCATGATGATGTCGATTGGTTACTTCCACATCAGGCGAATAAGAGGATTATTGACGCTACAGCACATCGATTAAATTTAGACGAGGACAAAGTTTTAATAAACATTCAAAAATACGGGAATACCACATCGGCAACTTTGCCTTTACTATTGAGTGATTTTGAAAGCCAATTCAAGAAAGGGGATAACCTTATTTTTGCTGCTTTTGGCGGAGGATTCACTTGGGGTTCTATTTATTTGAAATGGGCCTATAACAAAAAATAAACTAAAAACTAAAACAAATAATTATGGATTTAAAAGAAATTCAAAACCTAATCAAATTTGTAGCAAATTCGGGAGTTGCTGAAGTTAAACTAGAAATGGACGATGTGAAAATCACCATTAGAACTACGATTGAGTCAAAAGATACAGAGACGACTTACATACAGCAATTGCCCGCTCAAAATGTAATGCCCGCTGCTGCAGCTCCACAAGCGGCTTCACCAGTAGTGGTTGTAGCAACACCAGCGACAGATGAAAATTCAAAATTCGTAATTATCAAATCTCCAATAATTGGAACTTTCTACAGAAAACCTTCGCCAGATAAACCTATGTTTACAGAAGTTGGAAGTGTGATTTCTAAAGGAGATGTACTTTGTGTTATCGAGGCTATGAAATTATTTAATGAAATAGAATCGGAAATTTCAGGAAAAATCGTAAAAATACTTGTGGATGATATGTCACCGGTAGAATACGATCAACCTTTGTTTTTAGTAGATCCATCCTAAATATTTTAGATTGCGATTTTAGGATTTAGAATTTTGATAACACGAACACGCGTTTTTTGTTCTGTTTGAAATTCCCTGATGGTCTGGTAGTCTAATTTTCAAATTACATAAATTTATAAAAGATGTTTAAAAAAATATTAATTGCAAATAGAGGTGAAATCGCACTTCGTATTATTCGTACGTGTAAGGAAATGGGAATTAAAACGGTAGCCGTTTATTCTACAGCCGATGCGGATAGTTTGCATGTTAAATTTGCAGACGAAGCGGTTTGCATTGGCCCACCGCCAAGTAATTTGTCTTATTTAAAAATGTCAAGTATAATTGCTGCTGCAGAGATTACCAATGCAGATGCTATACATCCTGGTTATGGTTTTCTTTCTGAAAATGCTAAATTTTCAAAAATCTGCCAAGAGCATGGAATCAAATTTATTGGTGCTTCACCTGAAATGATTGACCGCATGGGAGACAAAGCTTCTGCTAAGGCGACTATGAAAGCTGCGGGTGTACCTTGTGTTCCAGGTTCAGAAGGTTTATTAGAATCCTATGAGCAAGCCAAATCCCTATCAAAAGAAATGGGTTATCCAGTGATGCTTAAAGCAACTGCTGGAGGTGGAGGAAAAGGAATGCGTGCGGTATGGAAAGAAGACGAATTGCTAAAAGCATGGGAAAGTGCTCGTCAAGAATCGGCCGCTGCTTTTGGAAATGATGGAATGTACTTAGAGAAATTAATCGAAGAGCCCCGTCATATTGAAATTCAGGTTGTAGGAGATTCTTATGGAAAAGCCTGTCACTTATCGGAAAGAGATTGTTCGGTACAAAGACGTCATCAAAAACTAACCGAGGAAACACCTTCTCCATTTATGACTGACGAATTGCGTCAAAAAATGGGAGAAGCGGCTGTAAAAGCTGCTGAATATATTAAATATGAAGGAGCAGGAACAGTAGAATTTTTAGTTGACAAACACCGTAACTTCTATTTTATGGAGATGAATACCCGTATTCAGGTAGAGCATCCCATTACAGAGCAAGTAATTGATTATGATTTAATACGGGAACAAATTCTTGTTGCCGCCGGAGTGCCAATTTCGGGTAAAAACTATTTACCTCAATTGCACGCTATAGAGTGTCGTATTAATGCTGAAGATCCGTATAATGATTTTCGTCCTTCACCGGGAAAAATTACTACCTTACATACTCCAGGAGGGCATGGTGTTCGTTTAGATACTCATGTTTATTCTGGATATTCGATTCCGCCTAATTATGACTCTATGATCGCCAAGTTGATTACTACTGCGCAAACGCGTCAGGAAGCAATCAATAAAATGAAAAGAGCTTTGGATGAATTTGTTATTGAAGGTATAAAGACTACGATTCCTTTTCACAGACAATTAATGGACGATCCTCGCTATGTAGCGGGAGATTATACTACGGCCTTTATGGATACATTTAAAATGAATGATATAGAATAGAGTCGAATCAGACCTATTTATTAAAAACCCTTAGAGCAATCTAAGGGTTTTTTTGTTTTCAATACTTCTTTTAGACAGAATGTGGGTAATATGTGCCCATTATTCAGGCCTATGCCCCAGTTTTATCGGAATTCTATACTAGGGGCTAAATTATTAATCAATTGATTTATAGTAATCTAATGCTACTGATGTTCGCTATGTTGATTGTGGTACAATTATTTCAATATAATTAAAACAATCAATAACTAACAAACTAAAAATTTAGTATCATGAAAAAGTTAATCCTATCAGCCGCCCTCGTATTTGGATTTTTTTCCTCTTACGCACAAGTTCAAACCGATTCCAAATCGGAAAATAGTAACCAAACAAATTCTGAAGTAGTTGCTACAGATACCACAGTAACTTCAAAAAAAGATTTTAAAGTAATTAATAATGATCAAGTTACAGCTCCAGTTCATGCCGCTCTAGAAGTTGCTCATCCCGGTGCAGTCATTGAATGTGCTCATGTAAATAAAGTAAAAGAATATAAATTAGAAGTTGGTTTTGAAAATGAAAAAGCAACTCTTTATTCAGATACTGAAGGAAATTGGATTAAAAAATAAATCAAAAATTACAAATAATTAAATACACACCTTATGAAAAAGTTAATTTTATCAGCCGCAATCGTATTAGGAAGTTTCACAGGATTTGCACAAGAAACTGAAGAAGCTCCAGTTAAAGAAGCCGAAACAGTAGAAACTGCCGCTTCAGCCGCATCCGCATCGGAAGAAATTTATATAGCAGTGGATGCTGCAGCTATTCCAGCTCCCGTAACAGCAGCATTAGAAGCCGCTTATCCAGGAGCAATTATCTCTGATGCACAAGTAAATGAAGCAAAAGAATATAAATTGATGGTTAAAGCAGGAGAGCAGGAAGGACTCTTATATGCTGACGCAGAAGGAAATTGGATTGAAAAATAGATTTAATAGATAAGTCTAAAATTATAAATTATTAAATAAAATAGTATGAAAAAGTTAATTTTGTCAGCCGCAATCGTGTTAGGAAGTTTCACAGGATTTGCACAAGAAACTGAAGAAGCTCCAGTTCAAGAAGCCGCAACAACAGAAGCCACAGCGGAAGAAGTTTTTACAGCAGTAGAAGCTGACGCTATTCCAGCTCCCGTAACAGCCGCTTTAGAAGTAGCCTATCCAGGAGCAACTATTTCTACTGCAGAAGTAAATGAAGCAATGGAATATAAATTGATGATCAAAGCAGGAGAGCAAGAAGGAATTCTTTATTCTGATGCAGAAGGAAATTGGATTGAAAAATAGATTTAAGAGATAAATCTAAAATTTTAAATTATTAAATACAAATAGTATGAAAAAGTTAATTTTATCAGCAGCAATTTTGTTGGGAGGTTTCTCAGCAATAGCTCAAGAAGCATCTGTAGATGCCACTAAAGAAGTAAAAGAAGCAGTAGCTCCAGAAGCAAAAACAACTCAAGAAGAGTATACTGATATCACTGCCGAAGAAATTCCAGCTCCAGTTAGTGCAGCCTTAAAAACTGCTTATCCAGGTGCCGTAGTTGAAACCGCACAGATGAATGAAGCAAAAGAATATAAATTAGATATTGCAGTTGAAGACCAAAAAGCTACTGTTTATGCAGATGCTGAAGGCAACTGGATCCAGAAATAAGTTTGGGTACTTATAGTTTTGTTTTTAAAAAGAGAGATTGGTCAAACAGTCTCTCTTTTTTTTAGCTCCAATTTAAAATTTTAGAATAATGTTGGTCTAGAAATAGATTTCTTTAAAAAATCGTATATCTAGTTGATCTACGGTTTTTTTTCGTTGTTCTTGCTGGTGTACTAAAAAGAATTGACCACAGATTGAACGGATTTAGCGGGTGTTCACAGATTATTTTATTGCTAGATAAAGATGTATCACCTCAAATTGTTTTGCCTATTAGCGATTGCACTGGTTGCAAATTATTATGTGGGTTAGGGTTATACATTGTGAATTTGCGGTAATTTTTTTTGCCAAGGATCCTTCAGGATCCTTTATTGAAAAGGAAGGATATGTATTGTCTGTTGAAGGATTTATATGACAACTCTATCTTGTTTGGCTCTTTTTTATAGATGAGGAGGGTTTGCTGCATTCCCTATTTTGGCTAAAGTGGGTAATATGTGCCCACTTTTTTGGTCAATGCCCCAGTTTGTTGGTATTTTTTTTCAGGACTAAAATTAATCAATGTATTGATATAAAGAGGTATAGGTGTGTTTGGTGGGACTAAATGGATTGTGGTACAATTATTTCAATATGTTTAAGAGTACACAATCAATTAAATAACAATTTAAAAATACCCATTATGAAAAAGTTAATTTTATCAGCCGCAATCGTATTAGGAAGTTTTACAGGATTTGCACAAGCAAATGAAGAAGCTCCGGTTCAAGTAGCAACAACAGAAACAGCAGCTGCTACGCAAGAAGAAGTTTTTACAGCAGTAGCTGCCGACGCAATCCCAGCCCCAGTAACAGCTGCCTTAGAGAAAGCTTATCCAGGAGCAACGATTACTACTGCAGAAATGAATGAAGCAAAAGAATACAAATTGCAGATTAAAGCCGGAGAACAAGAAGGGCTTCTTTACTCAGATGCAGAAGGAAATTGGATTGAAAAATAGATTTAATAGCTAAATCTGAAATTATTAATAATTAAATACAAAATATCATGAAAAAATTAATTTTATCAGCAGCAATTTTGTTGGGAGGTTTCTCAGCAATCGCTCAAGAAACATCAAAAGATGCCACTAAAGAAGTAAAGGAAGTTCCGGCAACAGAGGTAGTAGCTCCAGAAGCTAAGGCCTCACAAGAAGAGTATACCGCTATAACAGCTGAAGAAATTCCAGCTCCAGTTACTGCAGCCTTAGAAACTGCTTATCCAGGTGCGGTAGTTGAAACCGCTCACATGAATGAAGCGAAAGAGTACAAATTAGATATTGCAGTTGAAGACCAAAAAGCTACTGTTTATGCAGATGCTGAAGGCAACTGGATCCAGAAATAAGTTTGGGTACTTATAGTTTTGTTTTTAAAAGAGAGATTGGTCTTCCAATCTCTCTTTTTTTTACATAATATTTAAGATATTACAAGTTTAATAAGGCTACTTTTGTTTATAAAGTAAAGAAAACAAATGCCCAAAATTTTATTGATTGAAGATGACGTCCCTTTTTGTAAGCTATTAGAAAAATTTCTTAGTAGAAAATCATATCAGGTTGTCACCGCTTATTCTGCGGAAGAAGCTAAAGTTAAAATTCAAACAAAAGATTTTGATCTTATCATCACGGATCTAAGACTTCCTAATTATGATGGAATTGATCTGATGAAGGAATTTAAAAAAGCATACCCTTTAATTCCGGTACTCTTAATGACCGGATATTCCGATGTAAGTACTGCGGTAAAAGCCCTTAAAAATGGTGCTGCAGATTACATATCCAAACCCTTCAATCCTGAGGAAGTTTTGTTGGTTATTGCCAATGCCTTACAAAGCCCGGTGAATAATTCTCCTGCTACTGCGAAAGCGAGTTTGCCTAAAGCTAAAATAAATTCGGATACTGAATTTGTTCAAGGAATTTCAACTGCCTCAAAAAAATTAGCGGACTATATTAAACTAGTCAGTCCTACAGATATGTCTGTTTTAATCATAGGTGATAGTGGAACGGGGAAGGAGAATATTGCCAAAAGTATTCATGAACAAAGTGCTCGACAAAAGAACAGTTTCATTGCCGTAGATTGTGGCGCTATTCCAAAGGAATTGGCTGCGAGTGAATTCTTTGGTCATCTTAAGGGTTCTTTTACGGGAGCTATCCATGATAAAATTGGTTATTTTGAAGCAGCTAATGGCGGAACACTTTTTTTGGATGAAATTGGAAATCTTTCCTATGAAAACCAAATCCAGTTGTTGAGAGCTTTACAGGAACGAAAAATTAAACCAGTTGGTAGCAACAAGGAAATAGAAGTAGACATACGAATCATAACAGCTACCAATGAAGATCTGAGGGAAGCTGTAAAAAACGGTGATTTCAGGGAAGATTTATATCATAGAATTAATGAATTCTCTATACAATCACCTTCTTTAATTGAAAGGGAAGAGGATTTGATGGTTTTTGCAGATTTTTTTTTAGAGAAAGCGAACCAACAATTGAATAAAAACATTCTTGGATTTTCAACCGAAGTGAGCACTATTTTTGAAAATTATAAATGGCCCGGAAATCTTAGAGAACTTCAGAATATTATCAAGAGAGCCACTTTATTATCATCTGGAGATTTCATAGAAAAAACAGCACTTCCTGTTGAAATTTTCGAAATACAGGAAATGAATTCCACCGTTGATTTCTCTTTATCTGAAAATGAAAAAGAAGCTATCTTAGGCGCTTTGGCTCAAGCAAAGAATAATAAATCGGAGGCTGCTAAATTGCTTAAAATCAATCGAAAAACCTTGTATAATAAATTAAAATTATACGATATTAATTAGAAATTTTCCTTTTCTATCAGAGTGAAAAGTGTTGGTATTTTCTCTTTTAAATCATCCAAATCCACTCGAATTGCTGTCAAATCGAGTTCGTTTTCTTCCAGATTATCTAGAATGTCGCTAATTTCGTCAGCCTTAATTTGTTTAAACATAGGACACATTCGGTGTGATATCACTTTAATTTCTGCGATGTTATCATCTGAAAATGCTATCTCCAAATGCGCCAAGTTCTCGAATGAAGTTTGTTTAAAAGCCAGAATAACTTCTATCAAAGCTTCTTTTTCGTGGGATAGAAAGGATTTTAAAGTGTTCAGAGAATAGGAATTGTTAGGTTCAATATCTTCGATTATAGTTTCTGATCTTGCATTAATTTTCTCTGGATTGAAAAGAAGATTTATGGCGTCGATAAGTACTTTTGGAGAATAGGGCTTCTTGATTACTCCTGAAAAACCTGCTTCTTCATAGGTGTTTTTATCTAAGTCAATTCGGCCTGTCAGAGCTATAACCGCTTGATTTTCGTATTTAGACGACTCCAATTTTAATTTTTCTAGAAAGGCAAATCCATCCATATTCGGCATTTGAATGTCGGTGATAACGAAGTCAAAACTGATGTTTTCTATCGCTTCTAATGCCTCTTTAGCGTTGTTAAAAGAATACACTAGATAGTTATTTTGTCTCAATACTTCCGTTGTTAATTCTAACAAATTTGGATCATCGTCTAGAACAATAGCGGTTAATTCCTTTTTGTTGTTTTTAATCGAAGTGTTGTTTTCTTTTTTACGTGGTTTTTCGTCATAGGTTAATGGAAGTTGGATTTTGAAAATACTTCCCTTATGGTAAACACTTTCTAAGGACAAAGTACCCCCTAAGATTTCCACCATCTTTTTAGAAATAGTCAGCCCTAATCCGGTTCCTCCGTATTTTTTTACAATTTTATCATCTGCTTGCGTAAATTCCTCAAAGATGAGGTCTTTCTTGTTTTCTTCTATACCTATTCCAGAATCTTCTATGCGAATAATAATTTTATTGGTTTCTAAATTTACGAAAGCATGGACGTTTATAAAACCCTCGTCTGTAAATTTAAAGGCATTTCCAATTAGATTGCTAAGAATCTGTCTTAGTCGGAATGGGTCTCCTATAATTGGATTTTTTAATTGTTCGTCTATTTGGATCTTTAATTCAATTGGTTTTTGTTCGTATACGGACTGAATGCTTTTGGCTACTTCATTTATCAGCTCATCTGTAGAAAAAGATATCTTTTCGACACTTATTTTTCCAGCCTCAATTTGTGTAAAATCAAGTAGATCCTGAATGAGTTGTGAGACATATTTTGAGGCGCTTTTTATATTTCGTATAAAATTTAATTGCTTGTTGTTGAGTTCTGAATTTCCTAAAAGCTCTGTATAACCTATGATTGTACTTAGGGGCGTTTTTAGATCATGACTCACAGTTGAGATTAATTGCTCTCTGTTTTTGAGCAAACTGCTCGTTTTAGCATTGGCTTGTTCTAATTGTTTTTTATAAGATTCTGTTTTTGAAAAATCGTTCAGAATTAACGCAGAGAAGAAAACAGTTAAAATCAGACCGATTACTGCAGCAATTGAAACTATTTGATTGGTAGTTTTTAATGAATTCTCCCTTTGCAAATTATTATTGGAAGTGTTAATGATGATTTCTCTTTCGATCACATTTAGTATTTCTCTTAATTTTTCGGAGATCGAAAGTCCGTTAGCCAGTATTTTATTTTCCTCTAAATTGGCAGCTTTATTTCTGTTTTCGGCTTCGTCTTTCACCTTTTTTAGTAGGGACCTCGATGCATTAATTATCGAATCGGAGGCTTTTTTGCTGAGAGTATTTGTACTGTCATCGGGAATATTTGTGTTTAAATAGTCGACATATTCTTTTAGTACATTTCTTTGGTAAGTATCCATTTCTGCTGGGTATTTTACAAAATCTTCCAATTGCAGTTTTTTCAGAGAGGCTTCCATTTTATTCAAATCATTAATAGCCTTTTTTACGGCACCATCCTCTTTCCCATTATTTTTTATTTGTTTGAGTTGCCGAATATTTATCGTTTTTTGAGTCAATAAATAATTAACGCTATCTAAAAGTCGTATTTGGTAGGTATTTGCCAACAGCATTTTTAAGGAATCAATTTCCAATCTAACGGCATTGGTTTTTTGGGTGTAATTTTCAAAGTCTTGTTCAGAATCTGACTGGATTGTTATTCGGGCTAAACTTTCCGCCTTGTACATATTGGAAAGTAGGTTACTCACTTTTAGAACCTTGTTGTTTTCGCTAGCAATTTTGATTTCTGTAGCCGAAAAAACTTTATTTTCAGAATACAAAAACCAACCTACACTACCGATTAGCGTTGCCAATAGCAGATAACTAATTAGTACTTTAAAAGGAATATAACTTTTCTTAGTATTCATATTTTATAAATAAGGCTTTAGAAATTAACTAAAAAACCCCACTTTCGAGTGAGGTTCTTTAGTACTATCTAGTTTTTTATAGTGTTTCCTTTAGCCATTTGAAAAATTCAGCTTGCCAAATTTGAGCATTTTGAGGTTTTAAGACCCAATGATTTTCTTCTGGGAAATAGAGGAATCTACTTTTTATTCCCCTTAATTGAGCGGCCTGAAAAGCTTCTTGGCCCTGACCGATGGGTACTCTAAAATCTTTACCCCCTTGGATAATCAAGATTGGTTTATTCCATTTCTCCACAAGGGTAATCGGGTTGAAAGTGGTATAGCTTTTTTGGGCTATTTTATTTTCTTTGTCCCAATAGGCTCCGCCAAAATCCCAATTGCTAAAGAATACTTCCTCTGTCGTACCGTACATACTTTGGGTATTAAAAACACCATCGTGTGCGATAAAAGTTTTGAATCTGTTGTTGTGAATACCTGCTAAATAAAATACTGAATAGCCACCATAACTAGCGCCTACAGATCCAAGGCGTTCTTTGTCTACATATTTTTCTTTAGCAACATCATCAATTGCGGAAAGATAATCGTCCATTACTTGTCCGCCCCAGTCTTTACTGATTTGTTCGTTCCATTCGACCCCATGACCATGCATTCCACGACGGTTTGGCGCTACAATTATATAGCCATTAGCGGCCATCAATTGCATGTTCCAACGGAAGGAGTAAAATTGAGTCAGTGGCGCTTGAGGTCCACCTTGACAATATAGTAGCGTTGGGTATTTTTTATTAGCATCAAAATTAGGAGGAAGAATCACCCAGACTAACATTTTTTTGCCATCGGTTGTTGTTACATACCGTCTTTCTGTTTTACTTAAATCCAACGTTTTATAAGTTTCTGTATTTACATAGGATAGTTGTTTCCAGTCTTTATTTTTTAAATTATAAGAATAAATTTCGGAAGCATGGTTCATGTCCTGTCGGGTCAGGATAACTGTATCTCCAGCAAAACCGACTATGTCATTGACATCGAAATCGCCTTTTGTGATTTGGTTTACACTAATTGCTATTTTAGTTAGTCCTGGGAAATTTACTTCAAA
>CANEZU010000076.1 GCA_947444255.1 Flavobacteriaceae bacterium
ACCCATTTGCATTTCCTTCAAAGTCAATTAAATCCTGCCATTCTTTTGCGCTAAGCTGCTCTTTGTATTTTTGGCCTTTGCCAATAGCAAAATATTCTCCAATTGCTTTTTCACCAGAATGACCAAAAGGTGGATTTCCAATATCATGAGCCAAGGAAGCCGCCGCCACAATAGCACCGAAATCATTCATATAAAAACCATGGATTTCCTGTAAGTGCGGATATTTTTCGATGATTTTCTTACCAACCAATCTTCCGATGGAACGTCCAACTACAGAAACCTCTAAACTGTGCGTTAATCGGGTGTGCACAAAATCGGTTTTTGACAAAGGGATAACCTGAGTTTTATCTTGTAAACTTCTAAAAGCTGCCGAAAAAATAATACGATCATAATCCACTTCAAAACCCAATCGGGTATCGTCCTGCTCTTTACGTAATCTTTTACTCGTATCGCCTTGTCGTTTTAATGATAATAATTGCTCCCAGTTCATCTTTTGTTTTTTGATTAAGCGAATATAACAAAAAACGACAGAGTAGAAATAAAAAATCAGTATCCAAAGCTGAAAGCGTTCTCAGATCTAACAATTCTATTTAAAATTACAAACTTCTTTTTTTAAGAAATTCACTTTTTTTAACAACATAAGTAACCGATAATTGATCGTGCCAACCTTGTGAATTTGGACTGAGATATGAAAAAGGTTCGAAAGGGATTAAACGCGACATGGTTCTTATAATGATACTTTTCCGGTTTGGTTTTGAACCATCAGCTTTAACCACAAGAGTTTTGGTGAAATATTTCGCAAAGCTTCTAGAAAAATAAATTTCGGTCAAACTGTAATAAAAAATCAGAACCAAAATCCCAAACAATAGTTGGATTTCAAAACTTAAATTTGAAACCCAATTATGCAAACTAACATTTTCGCTTATTTCAGCAATGATATTAATCGTTGTCCGAAAGGCAAGAACTAGAATTCCAATAATAGCCAAATCAAGGACAAAATTTAAAAAACGTTCTGTTTTAGAAGCTAATAAATCAGCGCTAACTTTAAATTGTTGATTTTCCATTTGATTCTTTTTTGATTCTGATTAAAACAAAAAACAGTACAATCAAATATAATCAATTATTAATCAATTAATTAACGAATTTACATACAAACACAATAAAAATCGAGTACTTCTAAAAACAACAGAAGCAGTTATTTTACAATAACTGCTTCTGTTAATTAAGTTTCTTTTAAAAGACGAACTAATTTTATAAGGTTTTTACTAAAAACTAGGAACCACACATTTCGCATTCGTCTGGACCGGCATTTTTAGCCAATTCAATCATTGCTTTGTATTCTTCTGAACTCATCTCTACGGAAGTTTCAACAGCTACCGCAATAGCTTTTGCCTGTACTTCTGATTTGATTTCAATAGGTTCTGCTTTTTTATCATTGTTCAGTGTAAATTTAATCGCATCTACCGCAGCTTTTGTTCTCAAATAATACATTCCTGTTTTTAATCCCGATTGCCAAGCATAGAAATGCATAGAGGTCAATTTAGAATAATTGGCATTTTGCATAAATAAGTTCAACGATTGAGATTGATCAACAAAATAACCACGTTGACGTGACATATCTATAATGTCTTTCATAGACATTTCCCAAACCGTTTTGTACAACTCTTTCAAGTCCTGTGGAATATTCAAGTCCTGAACAGAACCGTTATTTCTCATCAATTCTTGCTTTAGAGTTTCGTTCCATAAACCACGCTCTACTAAATCATGTAGCAAATGTTTGTTTACTACAATGAATTCTCCTGATAATACTCTACGAGTATAAATATTAGAAGTATACGGTTCAAATGCCTCGTTGTTACCCAAAATTTGTGAAGTAGAAGCAGTTGGCATTGGCGCCACCAATAAAGAGTTTCTCACACCATGTTCCATCACTTCTTTTCTCAAAGAACCCCAGTCCCATCGTCCAGACAATTCCTCATCTTTCATTCCCCACATATTAAACTGGAATTCTCCTTGTGACATTGGCGATCCTTTGAAAGTAGAATACGGTCCTTCTTCCTTCGCCATTTCCATTGAAGCAGTAACAGCCGCGAAATATAAAGTTTCGAAAATTTCTTGATTTAATTTTTTAGCTTCTTCACTTGTAAAAGGCAAACGCATCATAATGAAAGCATCGGCTAATCCTTGTACTCCAAGTCCAACTGGTCTGTGACGAATATTGGAATTTTCAGCTTCTTTTACCGGATAATAATTTCGATCAATTACTTTGTTCAAATTTCTAGTCACGCGTTTAGTAACGGTGTACAACAAATCATGATTGAATTGTTTGTTTTCTACAAACATAGGCAATGAAAGAGAAGCCAGGTTACAAACCGCAATTTCATCTTCCGAAGTATATTCCATAATCTCAGTACACAAATTCGAAGAACGAATAGTACCTAGATTTTTTTGATTCGATTTTCTATTCGCCGCATCTTTGTACAACATGTATGGAGTTCCAGTTTCTATTTGAGATTCTAGAATTTTTTCCCACAATTCATGTGCTTTAATCGTTTTTCTACCTTTACCGGCTTTCTCATAATCGGTATACATCTTTTCGAATTCCTCTCCATAAACATTATACAATCCCGGACATTCATTAGGACACATTAAAGTCCAATAACTGTCTTCTTGCACCCGTTTCATGAACAAATCAGAAGTCCACATCGCAAAGAATAAATCTCTGGCGCGCATTTCTTCTTTACCTGTATTCTTTTTCAAGTCTAGGAATTCAAAAATATCAGCATGCCAAGTTTCGATATAAATCGCAAAACTTCCTTTGCGTTTTCCACCACCTTGATCTACATATCTTGCGGTATCATTAAAGACTCTTAACATTGGAACAATCCCGTTTGAAGTTCCATTTGTCCCACGAATATAAGAACCTGTTGCTCTAACATTGTGAATAGAAAGACCAATTCCTCCTGCTGATTGCGATATTTTAGCAGTTTGTTTTAAAGTGTCATAAATCCCATCAATACTGTCATCCTGCATGGCCAAAAGGAAACAAGAAGACATTTGTGGTTTTGGTGTACCGGCATTGAATAAAGTTGGCGTTGCATGAGTAAAGAATTTTTTCGACATCAAGTCATAGGTTTCAATAACCGAATCTAAATCACCCAAGTGAATTCCTACAGAAACACGCATCAACATGTGTTGTGGTCTTTCAACAATTTTTCCGTTTATTTTTAACAAATAAGAACGTTCTAATGTTTTAAAACCAAAATAATCATAATTAAAATCCCGGTTGTATATAATGTGTGAGTTTAAAAACTCAGCGTTATCCATAATTACCTTATGTACTTCCTCTGAAAGTAAAGGGGCATCCTGACCATTTCGCGGATTCACATAATGAAACATATCGTTCATTGTTTCCGAAAATGATTTATTGGTATTCGAATGTAAATTAGAAATGGCGATCCTTGCCGCTAATTGTGCATAATCCGGGTGAGCAATAGTCATCGATGCAGCCGTTTCTGCCGCGAGATTATCTAATTCGGAAGTCGAAACACCGTCATATAATCCTTCAATTACGCGCATTGCTACTTTTACCGCATCTACTAAATCATTTAAACCATAGCATAGTTTTTTAATTCTATCTGTGATTTTGTCAAACATCACCGGCTCTTTGTGTCCATCTCTTTTTACTACGTACATAATCTTCTTTTTTTTAAAAAACAGGAAATCCCTTTTCTGTTTTTGGGTTATTTGTATTACTTATTTTTATTATTTGCTCTGTATTTTAAAGGGAATTGTTTTCTAAACCGGAACATTCAGACTTCAATTTCTTTATTTCGAGACTGCTAAACTAAAATCAAAAATCAGCATCAAAACTAATTTTTTGAGCTTCACCATCGGTATTCATCACTCCTGCTTTTTGATATTCGGCTACTTTCTTTTCAAAGAAATTAGTTTTTCCTTGTAAGGAGATCATGTCCATGAAGTCAAAAGGATTTGATTTGTTATATTCTCTCTCACATCCTAATTCCACTAGCAAACGATCCGCAACAAATTCTAAATATTGAGTCATTAATACCGCGTTCATTCCAATTAAACTCACCGGAAGTGATTCGGTAATAAATTCTCTTTCTATATTTAAAGCATCTACAATGATACTTCTGATTCTGTCTTTAGGCACTTTATTGATAAGGTGATGATTGTGCAAATGAACTGCAAAATCACAGTGAACGCCTTCGTCACGGGAAATCAATTCATTAGAGAAAGTCAACCCTGGCATCAAACCTCGTTTTTTCAACCAATAAATAGAACAAAATGCACCAGAGAAGAAAATACCTTCAACTGCAGCAAAAGCAATTAATCGCTCTGCGAACGAATCGGATTCAATCCATTTCAAAGCCCAGTCTGCTTTCTTCTTGATTGCTGGAAATACTTCCAACGCATTAAATAACTGATCCTTTTCGGCCTCATCTTTAACATAAGTGTCGATCAAAAGAGAATAAGTTTCGCTGTGAATATTTTCCATCATGATTTGGAAACCATAGAAAAACTTAGCTTCTGCATATTGTACTTCATTAACGAAATTTTCCGCTAAATTTTCATTCACAATTCCATCAGAAGCTGCAAAAAAGGCTAAAATATGTTTTACGAAGTACCGCTCGTCATCAGATAGTTTATTGTTCCAATCATTTAAATCTTGGGACAAATCAATCTCTTCTGCTGTCCAAAAACTAGCTTCCATTTTCTTGTACCATTCCCAGATATCATGATGCTTAATAGGGAAAATCACGAAACGATTTTTGTTTTCTTGTAAAATGGGTTCTTTTGTTGACATATCAGTTAGACTTTAATTGTATTATTGAAGGGTTTTTTATGCTTAATTTGATTTACAAAGATTGTGAATTCTTACGGTTTTAAAAAGCCAAACTTATTCACAATCGGGCTGAGTTTTTAACAACTTAGATTTTTTAGTACGTTTTTTCTGCGTTTTTAAATGATTGATATTTAGTTATTTAAAAATAAAATATCGTCTGAAGTCCTATGTACTATAGGAATTTCAAATAGAATAAAAACTTAAAAGAGATTATTTTTTGAGAATTATTTTTTTAATTCCTCGGCAACTTTTTCGAGCTCCGAATACCAGTCTTCACCAAACCGCCTTACTAAGGCTTCTTTGACAAATTTATAAACGGGAACTTCTAATTCTTTGCCCAAGGAACAGGCAGGGTCACATATATCCCACTTGTCATAATTGACAGCAGCAAATTCTGTAAAATCTTTAACCCGAATAGGATATAAATGGCAGGAAACCGGTTTTTTCCATTCAACTTCTCCCTGATTATAGGCTTGCTCAATTCCACAAAGTGCCGTAGCGCCATCATAGATAACATAGGCACAATCTTTATTGTCAACTAAGGTTGTTTCTTGCTCACCGTCGGTTCCAACAACCCAAGTTCCTTGCGCTTCAATTGCAGCAATTCCTTCCTTACGCAGAAACGGTTTTACTTTGGGATAGATAGCCTCTAAAATAAGAGTTTCATCCAAACTCAAGGGAGCTCCAGCATCGCCATCGACACAGCAAGCGCCCTTGCAGGCAGTCAAATTACAAACAAAATCTTTTCCGAGTATATCCTCTGATACGATGGTTTTTCCTAGTTGAAACATTCTGCAAAGATACTTTGCAAATCTGAATATTACATGTTAAATAGAAGATAAATTACATACACATGATTGGCAATATCTTAAGCTCTAAAAACCATAAAATATCCAAATAGCTAGTTTTCAGTGCGCTAAACTTATTTATAAATTATAAAAATTAACGGGATATTAGCTTATAACTAACCGGAATTCAATACTTTTGCGGCCTAAAATGAATTGAACTCATGGAATTGGATATCAAAGAAATTATCACAGTTGGGATGGTCCTTTTTGCAGTAATTGACATTGTAGGTACAATTCCAATCATTGTCGACTTAAGAGCAAAACACGGTCATATCGAATCGGAGAAAGCATCTGTCGTGGCTTGCGTAATTATGATTGTATTTCTATTTGTTGGCGAAGAATTCCTAAACCTAATTGGTATAGAAGTTCATTCCTTTGCCATAGCAGGTTCCTTTGTTTTATTCTTTTTAGCACTTGAAATGATTTTAGGAATCCGATTGTATCGCGACGAAGAAGCCAGTTCGGCATCTATTGTACCTCTGGCTTTTCCTCTTATTGCAGGTGCAGGAACAATGACAACTTTATTATCTTTGAAAGCTCAATTTCATACCGTCAATATAGTAATTGCAATTATTTTGAACATCGTTTTAGTATATGGCGTTTTAAAATCATCTTCCAAAATTGAACGAATGTTGGGCAAAAATGGATTAGGAGTAATCCGAAAAGCATTTGGGGTGGTGCTTTTAGCGATTGCTGTTAAATTATTTGCGGCTAATGTTAAAGGTTTGTTCCTTTAATCAAATTTTATTAATTTCACTTAAATTTAAATTTTACGCATGAAAATTTTTACTTCTGTACTAGTTATTTTAGCTTTAGCTTTAATCATTTTCAACATTACACTGCTCGATTTTAATCATTTATTTGAAGGAGACAGTATGGTTGCATTAATAGGGATTGCTTCTTCTTTTTGCGCTGTTTTTATTCTTTTGATTTTTAGAATGTCAAAAATGATTGACGAAAAAACTAAAAATAAATAATTACGTGTTTGATGTTTTAATCATAGGTGGCGGAGTTGCAGGCGTTTCTTGCGCTCTGATTATGGGGTCTGCTAAAAGCAAACCCTTTGCTATTGATAAAAAAATAGGAATAATAGCCCACCAAAAAACTTCGGCTCTTCAGGATGCACTATTCAATAATGCCTACGGTATTAAACCTGGGAAATTAGGATTAGAGCTATTAACCGAAACTCTTGATCAACTTTCCGAAACCTATCCGCATGTAATTCAAATACACACGGAAAAAGTCCTAAGTGTTGAAGGCGAGTATCCCTCCTTTACCATTGTTACCAATAAAAATTCCTACACTACAAAAACCATTGTTGTTGCAATTGGTTCTGCCAATACATTTGATATTGATGGATTACTCCAATTTGTTCAACCTCACGCAAAAGCATTGGTAGAAAAACAAAGAATCCAATTACGGAATACCGATCACAAAGTGGCCGATGGGATTTATGTTGCCGGAACTCTTGCGGGCTTAAGAAGCCAGTTAGCTATTGCTGCAGGTAGTGGCGCTGCTGTGGCTACCGATATTTTAAGCTTGTGGAATGGCGGAATTGATGTTCAGATTCACGACAGCACAAGATAAAAAACCTTCTTTTTATTTATTTAGCGTAGTTTTTTAAAACAGCTTGAATCATCGTATCTTCTTTGAGAACTATCTCGTAATATTTTTCTTCATTAAAAACTTGTCGCGCAAATTCAGCTGTTAGAAACCGTTTCACTAGCGCTTTATTTTTCTTCAAATCCAAAATAGCTCCATCAACAGCAAGGAATTTTTGAAAATTAGTAAAATACAGATCCGTTTTGTCCATTTTTTCTAAAAACTGCTCAAAGCTTAATCCTTTAAAAACAGAACGGTTATTGTCCAATTGTTCAAACACAAAACGTCCCACAAAACCAGATTGCTGCATAATATATACAATACTTTCCTGACCGTGTTTCCCTTCTAAAGGCACAAAAATATTGGGAACAATTCCCCCGCCTCCATAAACAATTCGTCCCTTAGGTGTTTTAAATTTCAGAGTGTCCGCTATTTTTATACTGTCCTTTTCATATAATTCTCCGCTTGCATAACGGCTTCCAAATTCATTAAAATAAGCAGTATTCCCTTTTGAATAGGGCTTCTGAATAGACCTCCCTGTAGGAGTATAATACCGCGCTACCGTTAACCGCACTGCCGATCCATCGTCAAAATCCATTTCGCGCTGTACCAATCCTTTTCCAAAAGAACGTCGCCCTACTATTATTCCACGGTCGTTATCCTGAATGGCTCCCGCCAAAATTTCGCTCGCCGAGGCAGAGTTTTCATCTATCAATACCGCCACTTTACCCGTTTCAAAACTTCCTTTGGCTGTGGCAAAAGTATTAGTAACTACTCCTTTTCTGTTTTTTATAAAAACAATTAATTTTTTATCGCTTAGGAATTCATCCGCAATTTCAGCCGCTCTTTCCATATAACCGCCTCCATTTCCACGAACATCGAGTATCAGGGATTTTGCCCCTTGCTTTTTAAGACGCGATAATCCCGATTTAAATTCTGCATAAGTAGTCTCTGCAAACCGATTGATTTTAATATAACCGGTATTTGGATTAATCATCAGTGCCACATCAACACTTCTTATTGGAACAACTCCACGCTTCAGCGCTATTTTCAACTTTTTATTCGTGCTTTTTCTATAAATAGTAAGATTTACTTCGGAACCCTCTTCCCCTTTTAATTTTGAATATAAACTATCCGAACTTAGTTTACGTCCGAATAATTTGGAGGTATCAGCATATAGAATCCGATCTCCCGCAAGAATTCCTGCTCGTGCTGAAGGACCGTTTTCAAGGGGTTTAATAATCGCCACAGTATCCTTATACATATAAAAATTGACTCCGATACCTACAAAATCACCCTTCATACTTTCAGCAACACCACTTTGTTCACTTGATGGAATATATATTGAATGTGGATCTAGTTTAGTCAAAATATCATTTACAGTTAAGTCAACAATAGAATCCGTATTTACTTGATCTACATATTCGTTGTCAATAAAATCAATTATTTTGTAGAGTTTGTTTTTGTAATTATTTTTTGTTGTTGGTGCTTTTTCAATCGGAAAATTCAGAAAACCTCCAAGTAAAACGCCCACAGCAAGGGTAAAAAACAAGACTATAGGCAGGTATTTATTGTTGTTTTTCATGTCTAATCTAAGACTTCTATTTGTTCTACAATTACACCGGCTTTAACAAGAAAATCAACTCCGGAACTGTCTTTATATCCAAATTGATAAACTACTCTTTTTATCCCCGATTGATGAATTAATTTACTGCATTCTTTGCATGGAGAAAGTGTGATATACAATGTTGCTCCCTCACAGGTTTGGGTAGATCGCGCTACTTTTAAAATAGCATTCGCCTCTGCATGCAATACATACCAATTGGTAAGCCCACTTTCATCCTCACAACAATTCTCAAAACCGGATGGTGTTCCGTTATATCCATCCGAGATAATCATCCGGTCTCTTACGATTATCGCTCCTACTTGCTTGCGCTTGCAATAAGACAAAAGGCTCCATTCCTTGGCAATTCGGAGATAAGCTTTATCGTATTTATTTAATTTTATGTTTTCCATTTTTAATTAAAACTTTCTGCTTTTCTATTAATCTTAAACTATTATTTCTTTTAAAAATTAGTTTTCCAAATCTCATTTTCAATCAACAAAGGAACAACTACACCAATAACAAATGCCGAACTTATTAGAACAAAATCCCTTTTTGAAAATCTAAAAAAGCTTTGCGCCATAAGCGACAGTATAAGTACTAGTAAAACGATCGTGATTTGAGCAGCTTCAATCCCCAAAGCAAACTCGAGTAAAGGATTCACCTTATCAAGTGCACTCCCAGACAAAATAGCTTTGAAATAGTTTGAAAAACCGAGCCCGTGTATAAGTCCGAAAAAAAGGGTAAGGAAACCTACCAAATTTAAACTTTCGTTTTTAGAAGATTTTCCTATAGAAAATAAATTAAAAAGAGCCGTTATTAATATTGTTATTGGAATTAAAAATTCAACAAAAATGGTCTTTATGGCTACAATCTCAAAAACTGAAAGCAGCAAGGCTAAAGTATGTCCAATAGTAAAAATACTAACTAATAAAAGGACTTTTTTCCAATCTTTAAAAACATAAGGAACCGTCAATGCTATCAAAAATAAGAGATGATCATATCCTTTGATGTCTAAAACGTGCTTCCATCCTATTTCAAAGTATATCCAAAATTCTGACATTATAAAACAGTATTAAAAAATTTAGGGATTGTAAACTTACAATTAATTTTGAAAATAGTAGTTTGCAATTAACATTTTCAAAAGTATTGCTTAACAAATATCAAAAAATTTAAAGTAAAAAATCGAAATAGATTTATATTTGTTGCAAAAACAAAAACTATGTCAATTTCAGATTTATTCGATAGCGGATTTCAAAGTAGAAACAAAGGTCATTTTTCCTCGATTATAAGAATCGCCATGGAAGATGGGATTTTGAGTGAAGAAGAAAAGGTATTCCTCGATAAACTAGCCGTTCATTTAGAAATTTCACCTGAAGAATATGCAGAAATTATAGAGAATCCGGCCAAATACCCTTTCAACCCACCCTATCTTCACGTCAGAAGATTAGAGCGCTTGTATGATTTGTCCAGAATGATTTCAGCCAATCACATTATTGGACCTAAACAAAAAGAGACTTTGAGCAAATATGCTTTAGCGCTTGGATTTACTCCTAAAAATGTGCATTACATTGTAGACAAGGCTTTGTCATTAATGGTTTTAGACGCCGATTTGGATACCTTTGTTTATGAAATGGAAAACATGCATAAATAAAGATCTACAATTTAAGTTTAAAAAAAAGCTTCCGTTTAAAAAAAAGCTTCCGTTTAAAAAAAAGGAAGCTTTTTTTGTATCTTAATACTTACTCAATTTTGCTTTATACATAAATTCTTCTGCTTTGGTGA
>CANEZU010000077.1 GCA_947444255.1 Flavobacteriaceae bacterium
AGGAAAAATTAAACCAAAACAGTTTTTAGGCGTTTTGAAATTTAGAAAAAAATCATTCGAAAAATTACATTATTACATTGACAAAAACATTGTCGGAATAATCGCTTCTGATCTGGATTATCATATACCAATCCAGAATAATCTAAAATATTTAGGATTAATACCAAACCCCATAAATACTAAAAAAATAGAATTTATCCCTTCCAATCCAGTGAACAAAATCATCATTTTTCATGGTATAAATTCTGAAAGCTACTTCAAAAAAGGAAATGATTATTTTGAAAAAGTACTATTAATTATACAATCTAAATATGCGAATAAAGTAGAAATTATTACAAGCCGAAGCATTCCCTATCAGGAATATATTAATTTATACAATAAATCACATATACTTTTGGACCAAGTTTATGCTCATGATCAAGGTTATAACGCACTTGAAGCTATGGCTAAAGGAAAAGTAGTATTTACAGGTGCCGAACAAGAATTTACGGATTATTATAATTTGACTGAAAAAGTTGCTATAAATGCAAAACCGGATCTTGATTATCTAGTAAAAGAGCTTTCGTTTTTAATAGAAAACCCAGACGAAATTATTGCGATTGGAATTAGAGCAAGAACTTTTATTGAAAAAGAACACCATTACATACAAATTGCCAAAAGATACCTTGAAACATGGAATTCTTAATCTAAAATAGTGCTTATCATTATTGATAAGGAACAAGTAATGGCTTCGCTATTTCAAAATTTTGCAAGCCAAAATCATCCGTTTGGAAAGCATTAGTTTTAAAAATAGAATTTCCATCACCTGGAATAGAAGGAAAATAGGAAAATGAAATTTGGAAAGAGCTAAACACCAAATAATCATTAGTGATAATTAATCCAAGGCCAAGTTGGGAATACAATCTACTAGTTTTAAACCCATTTGATGGATTGCCAAGCAATCCCATAGTGTAATTTAAAAAGGGATTTAATCTAAATCCGTAAACATTTCGAGGAGAGTAACTTTGAGTTTGAAAAGTAGCCAGAAATTTCTTAGTTCCAAAAATTAGCGTATTATTAAAGCCTTGAATTCCATAATCTCGGTTTAAGGTTAATTTATCGGCATTGGAATCAAAACGATTATTTCCAATTATAAATTCTGTTTTCACAAATTGTCTGAATTTCCATTTACCCGTTTCTAACAAATTTGTAAAAAATACCGTATTAAAAACAAACGCATTTTGTTTCAATACTGCGTTTTTAAAAAAAGTTCCATATTCAATATTTGTACTCAAATAACCAAACTTAAAATAGTTACCTAATGCAAATCGTCCTCCCAAATAATATCGATTATCTAAATTTTTTTCCTGATAACCTGCAGTTATGTTATATACAAATCCTGAAGGAATATCTTCAATAACATTATAATTAAACAAAAATTTGTCTTGAGTAAATTTTCGAGAAGAAATACCAACACTGGTTAAATATAGCTTTTCAGAAGAAAAAACACCAAATCGATCGTATTCGAATAAGGGCATTTCTGAATAATTTCTACTAAAATAACGAGCAGTAGTAATTAAATTTGTATTTCGCTTCACTTCTGAATTGCCCTTGAATATTTGGAAAGAATATCCAGCCCAAAAATCCTGAGAGTTGAATTTTGTGTTTTGAATAACTAAAAGTGACGGAGCATCTGATTTAAATTCTCTTCTAAACTGTTCATCAAAATAAATTCCAGCTGCCCATTTTGCTAGTGGAGAAAAGAAAGGTCGCTCTATATTGGTAAATTTATTATAATAGCCATCCAGATCACTTTGATAGCTTATTTTAGTTTTTATAAAAGTTTGTAATATATTGGGGATACTATAACTGGTACTGTAAGCACTTTGATTCGTAGTATGACTTTTTTGATAGGCATTTGCAAATTCATGACCCGTTCCTAAAAAGTTTCTATCGATCAATTTAAAAGTAGAGCGGGATCCCGAAGTAGCAAAATCAGGAACAATACTCCAAGAATCTAATACCCGAATATAAACATCTACGGAATCTTGAGACACAGCTTCTGAGTTAATTGAAACTGTTCTAACATACCGCTGACTCCTAATTAAACGTTCCGATTCTTTAACTAACAATGGATCTAATGGAGTGTTTTTTTTTATTAATAAAAGATTGCCAATCGCCAACCTTCTAGTTTTAATATGTATGGAATTTCCAAATTTAGAAATCTTGTTTTTTGGCTTTAAAACACTATCATATTCAGAATAACCAAAGGGGTCAAAAGTAGAAATATTTATTTTTCTAATAATTTTACCTTCATAATCAGCTGGGTTTTGCTTTTTTTTCAAAGGAATGTTGTCCAAATTATTAATACTTTTGGCCTTTGAAATAGGTTCGAAAATTAATTTATGAAGAAATCTTGTGAATCCTCTTTTTTCTGAATATTTTTCAATATCCCGATACATTTTAGTAGAATCTTCCCTTTTCAAATTCATTTGTGCAAATGAAAATTGACTGAAAGAAATTACCAGTAAAAAGAATATTATTTTTTTTAATTTAAACATTACTATTTTAAAGTGTATCGTTATACTATTCCAAAAATACCATTATTAAACTGACTTCTCTAAAAATAATTAGATTCAAAAAATTAGAAATGACGATTCTGGTAAAATCAAATTACTTAATATCATGTTAAGTTATAAACCAGTCTATTATTTATGAAATATTATACAGATATTTGTGGAAAGACAAAATATCATCATGAAAAATTCTTATTCGCTATTATTCGTTGTAATTATGGTTACAACATTTGGTTTTGCACAACTTAAACCAATCGTTTACAAAGACGGTAAACAAGTATTAAATGGTTTTGAAATTAGCCCACAAAAAGCTTCAAAAGACAAACCTGGAATTCTTATTCTACCAGCCTGGAAAGGAATCGACACTCACGCTAAATATTCTGCTGAAAAATTATCAAAAATGGGTTATTATGCATTTATAGCCGATATTTATGGGGAAGGTAATTATCCTAAAACCACCGAAGATGCAGGTAAACAAGCTGGTTTCTACAAAAAAAATATTGCTGATTATCAAAGACGTATCAGTTTAGCGTTGAAACAATTAATTAAATCTGGTGCTAACCCTGATAATATTGTGGTAATTGGTTACTGCTTTGGTGGAACTGGTGCTCTTGAAGTGGCTAGAGCCAATATGAGCGTTAAAGGAATAGTTTCTTTTCATGGTGGCTTAGGAAGAGATGCTAGCAGACCTATTACTCCAATTACTACTAAAGTTTTAGTATTGCACGGCGCAGATGATTTTTACGTTTCAAATGATGAAATGACTGCTTTTCAAAAAGAAATGAAAGACTCAAAAGCAGATTGGCAAATGATTTATTATGCTAATTCTGTTCACGCATTTACAGATCCTGAAGCAGGAAATGATAATTCAAAAGGTGCCGCTTATAATGAAAAAGCAGCTAAACGTTCTTGGGAACACATGAAGTTATTTTTAGCAGAAGTTCTAAAAAAATAAATTAATTCTTGAAATAGTCTTGTTTTACTAATGTTATTCCTAATAAATGAAAAAAATAATTTTACTCGGTTTAGTCCTCTTATTAAATCTTAATAGTTTCGGTCAGAAAGAGAATTCATCTCCAGAAACAGTTAAAAAATACATGAATACCATCACAGCCGATGAACTTAAAGTACATCTTTATGTTGTGGCATCGGATGAAATGGAAGGTCGCGATACTGGTTCAAAAGGACAAAAAAAAGCGGGTGATTATCTGATTAGCCAATATCAAAAAAATGCTATCTCTTTCCCAAAAGGAGCAAAAGACTATTATCAAAGAATACCAGCAGCCTATTTAAATGCTAAAAGAAATGAAAACTTACCTGATTCTGAAAACATTTGGGCTTTCATAGAAGGTTCTGAAAAACCAAATGAAATCCTTGTCATTTCTGCTCATTATGATCATGTTGGAATAAAAGATGGCGAAGTTTTTAACGGCGCAGATGATGATGGTTCTGGAACTGTTGCCTTATTAGAAATTGCAGAAGCATTCAAAATTGCAAAAAAAGAAGGCCATGGACCAAAGCGCTCCATACTTTTTCTTCACGTAACAGGAGAAGAACATGGACTTCATGGATCTCGCTATTATTCTGAAAACCCTTTATTTCCATTGGCAAATACAATTACGGATATCAATATTGATATGATTGGACGTCGTGACGAAAAGCATGCAGCTTCAAACAACTATGTTTATGTTATTGGTTCTGATTATCTCTCTACTGATTTGTATAATATCACTGAAGAAGCCAATAAAAAATATGTGAATCTGGATTTAGATTATCAATACAACGATAGGACAGACCCAAACCGCTTTTATTATCGTTCTGATCACTACAATTTTGCTAAAAATGGAATTCCTTCTGTTTTCCTTTTTAATGGTGTTCATGCCGATTATCACAAAGCTTCAGATGAAGTAGAAAAAATTGAGTTTGATGCACTGGCAAAAAGAGCACAATTGGCTTTTACCATTGCTTGGGAACTTGCCAATAGAGATAAAAGACCTTTGGTTGACAAAGACGGAAAATAATCTACTGAAAGTATAAAAACAAAAAAAGCTCCGAATTACTTCGGAGCTTTTGCGTTTCTGGGTGGCTGACCGGGCTCGAACCGGCGACCCTCGGCACCACAAACCAATACTCTAACCAGCTGAGCTACAACCACCATTTTTAACGAGTGCAAATGTATTGTAAAATTTCTATTTTACAAAGAAATATCGCAAAAAATTATATCAAATCTGCTAAACTATTGACGGCCAAATACCTTTCAACAGTAAAACCTTCACCAAAGTCTGTCCCTATTAATCTTCCTAAATCCTGAGGTCTTGTATTTAAACTTTCTAGGAAATTTTTAGTCGCAATTGGCGTTTCAGGCTCATTTGTATTCGGATTATAAAATTGAGAACCATATGCCATTATTGCTTCAATTCGAACTTCATTAAAGCCCGTTATATCAACGACGAAATCTGGAGTTATATTTTTCCATTGAATATAATGATAAACCATTTTGGGCCTGTAAGCGGTTTGTTTCATTCCTTCAAACTCCGTTTCAACTTTTATCAAACCAGAAAGAAAACACGCATCAGAAACTAATTTGCTCCCTTTTCCATGGTCAATATGACGGTCGTCAATAGCATTACACAAAACAATTTTGGGTTGATATTTTCGTATAATCCGAATGATTTCTAATTGATGCGCTTCGTCATTAACAAAAAAACCGTCTCGCATATTTAAATTCTCTCGAACACTAACTCCAAGTATTTTTGCTGCAGCGCTAGATTCCTGATCTCTAATTTCAGCAGAACCCCGAGTTCCTAATTCACCTCTGGTCAAATCAATTATTCCAACTTTTTTTCCGGAGGCAACTTCTTTTGCAATTGTTCCGCCACAGCCTAATTCAACATCATCAGGATGCGCTCCAAAAGCGAGTATATCTAATTTCATATTTTATTTTTTCGAACCGCAAAGATACAAAGTTGAAAACCATGACTTTATTGTGTTCCGTTATATTTAACTTAAAATTTTTTTTATTGTTTCCGATTTATTTACCGTTTCCTGCCATTCTTTTTCAGCAATACTGTCTTTTGTAATTCCTCCACCTACATAAAAATGAGCTTCAAGAATAGTAGAAATAGGATTCATTTCAATTTTCATACATCTCAAATTGACAAAAAAATCAGTGTTGTTTTCAAGATTTACAAAATCTTTATTCAGTTCACCTAGAAAACCTGCATAATATTCTCGGTCATATCCTTCCTGTTGTAAAATAAAATCAAGAGCCTTTTCTTTTGGTAATCCACAAACAGCTGGAGTTGGATGCAATATTCTTAGGATTTCTTCCAAATTGGAATCCGAGTTCAAAACTCCTTGTATATCAGTTTTGATATGTACAATAGTTCCTGCATTCAAAGTATATGGCTCTGAAACCAAAATCTCGGAAGCATAATTATACAAATTATCTAAAATAAAATCAGTTACAATTTGTTGCTCTTGTTTTTCTTTTTTCTCCCAAACCACAGGTTGACCTCCATCTGTTTTTTGTGTTCCCGCAACTGACATCGTATAGAATAAAGGCCCTTTCTTTTTTAGCAATTGTTCAGAAAAAGCGCCCAGCCAAAGCCCTACTTTTGGATGATAAAAACAATAGGTAAAAGCTGTTGGGTACGAATTTAATAAATTCAAAACCGTTAAATTTAGGCTAAATTGCTCTAAAGCCACTTTTTCTTTTCTTGATAAAACGACTTTCTTAAAATAACCCTTTTTAATAGTTTCAATCCCTTTGTTGACAAGGGCTTCGAAATTTATTTTAGACTCCTCTCCTATTCCTTCTGATTCAAGTACAGACGTAGTTTTCATTTCACTTATTTCGAAATCGGATACTTCAATTTCAGATTGATTTGCGGGAATAAGGACGATTTTTTTGGTGTCAAATGGAGCGAAAACAAATCCTATTTCCGAATAATCCTTTACCAAAATCAAGTCTGCATTTTGCTGAAAAATACCGACCAGTTTATCCGAATTTGGTTTGTTATAAATCACAAAAGGCAATTTATTTTCATAATAAAGGCTGCCTTTTTCTAAAATTGACATCATTGCTTTTTTTTGAAAATCTCGCATTATATTTTTTTCTTTGGCAAAACCATATTAGTCAATTTACAGAGTGAAATTAAATTATTATCTTCATCCGTAATCTTGATTTCCCATAGATGAATCGTTCTTCCTTTATGAACAATTCGAGCAGTTGCAGTGACAATTCCTTCCTTTTTTGCCTTTAAATGATTCGCTGAAATTTCAATTCCGCGAATTTCATTTTCCATCATATTTACAAATAGCATCGATGCCGCACTTCCAACACTTTCGGCTAGAGCCACACTTGCACCACCATGAAGTAATCCCATGGGTTGATGAATTCTTGGATTTACAGGCATCGTTGCTGTCAGAAAATCTTCACCTGCATCAATAAATTCAATTTCTAAGGTTTCCATTAAGGTATTTTTAGAAAAGGAATTACAAGTCGAAATAATTTTATTTTTATCGAAAACCATTTTAAATTTTATGTAAAAATAAGGTTTTTATACGAATTGATAGAAATCCCATCCGAATAGACTTTTAAAAATTTAAAATCAGAAGCTCTGGCAATAAAAAAATGCGTCTGATTAATTTTAGTGGTATCTGATTTTCAAATTATTTACTATTTTTACAGAAATTCAAATCGAATGCAAAAAGTTACATTCCTTATTTTTATAGGAATCCTATTAGCGATGAGTTCCTGCAGGGATGATTTTAATACCGTTCCAAGTAATGGAAATCTTAGTTTTTCTAAAGACACCATTTATTTAGATACTGTTTTCTCCAATATTGGATCAAGTACCTATACGCTAAAAGTCTATAATAAATCGAATAAAGATATTAATATTCCAAAAATACAATTAGCAAAAGCAGATTCAAAATACCGCTTACTTGTTGACGGAATGACTGGAGCTGATGCCGATAACAATGGTATTGGAGATGGAAAAATTTTCAATAATGTAACACTTTTAGCAAAAGACAGCCTATTTATTTTTGTCGAAACTACTGCAAAAAGTACAGATGCTAATCCTTCTGATTTCCTTTATACCGATGAAATCCAGTTTGATTCTGGAACTAATTTGCAAAAGGTAAATTTGGTAACTTTAGTTCAGGATGCTACTTTTTTATATCCAAAAAAATTAGCCGATGGTTCCAAAGAAACGCTTTTTTTAGGTTTGACTGAAAAAAATGAAGAAGTTCGAATTAATGGTTTTGAATTAAGCGAAAATGATCCTGTCAATGGAAATGAATTGCATTTCACAAATGAAAAGCCATATGTAATCTATGGTTATGCTGGGATTCCTGTTGGAAAAACTTTAGTAATTGATGCCGGTGCAAGAGTTCATTTTCATTCCGAATCTGGATTAATTGTTCAACCAGAGGCCACTTTAAATATCAACGGATCCGCTTCACCCAATCCGTTAAACCCACAAGAAAATGAGGTTATTTTTGAAGCAGATCGACTGGAACCTGATTTTGAAGATGTACCCGGACAATGGGGAACCATTTGGATTAGAGAAGGTAGTACAAATAATCAAATCAACCATCTCACTTTAAAAAACGCAACGGTAGGTTTATTAGTAGAAAAAAGTACTTTGCAGATTTCCAATTCTCAAATTTACAACACTGCTAATATTGGAATCTTAGCGAGAACAGCTACTATTAATGGTGAAAATTTAGTTTTAAATTCTGCCGGTCAAGCGAGTTTAGCATGTAGTATTGGAGGAACTTATACTTTCAAACATTCTACTATCAACAATAACTGGAACAGTTCAAAACAAGTCGCGGTATCATTGAGTAATTATGAAAAAAATGCAGATGGAAGTCTTTCTAAATCCGATTTAGTTCAGGCCAATTTTTACAATTGCATCATTTACGGATCCAATAATGTGGAGCTTTTTTTGGACAAAAATGCTGATGTCGCTTTTCATTCTGATTTTAAATATTGTCTGATAAAATTTAATGATTCCGGAACCACATTGGCAACTAATACTGCCTATGATTTTATACGGAATCAACAAGATGGGAATATCAAAAATGAAGATCCTAAGTTTTACAAACCCAACCGGAATAAATTAAATATTGATCCAACATCGTCAGCATTTCAAAAAGGAAGCAGCACATACCTAGTTGCAACCGATATTTTAGGAATTTCACGGAGCTCGAATCCTCCAGATTTAGGAGCTTATCAAAGTGCTGAATTTCCAAAATAAATTGTTGAAAAAACTTTATAATTGTTCTTTGCGAAGTGTAGTTTTTTAAACTAAATTTGCAGCACAACAACGCAAACCACGAAACAATGATTCTTTTCTTCGGAAACAAAACCAAAACGGTTTTTGCAGTACAATCTCAAAACCAACTTTCTACAGAAGATATTTCAAAACTGAACTGGCTTTTTGCCGACGCCCATAAAATAGAAAAATCCGTCTTGACGGATTTTTTTGTTGGACCACGTGCCGCAATGATTACTCCTTGGAGTACTAATGCCGTTGAAATTACTCAGAATATGGGAATTTCAGGTATCATTAGAATTGAAGAATTTGAACAATCGTCTCAAGATTTAGCCGAATTTGATCCGATGCTTTCGCAAAAATATACCGAATTAAATCAAGATATTTTTTCAATCAATATTAAACCAGAAGCGATTTTGGATATTGAGGATATTGGAGCTTATAACAAAAAAGAAGGCTTGTCACTGAGTCAGGAAGAAGTAGACTATTTAAATAATTTAGCTACTAAAATTGGAAGAAAATTGACAGATTCGGAAGTTTTCGGATTTTCACAAGCCAATTCAGAACACTGTCGCCACAAAATTTTCAACGGAACATTTGTAATTGACGGTATTGAAAAACCTTCTTCCCTATTTAAATTAATTAAAAAAACATCTGCCGAAAATCCAAATGATATAGTTTCGGCCTATAAAGATAATGTTGCTTTTGTTAAAGGACCTAGAGTACAACAATTTGCTCCAAAAACAGCTGACAAAGCTGACTTTTACGAAACAAAAGATTTTGATTCGGTTATTTCGTTAAAAGCAGAAACCCATAATTTCCCAACAACTGTAGAACCTTTTAACGGCGCTGCAACAGGATCTGGTGGAGAAATCAGAGATCGTTTAGCAGGTGGTCAAGGCTCACTTCCGCTTGCAGGAACTGCTGTTTACATGACGTCCTATTCTCGTTTATACGAAAAGAATCAGGATTGGGAAAATGGAATGCCAGAAAGAAAATGGTTGTATCAAACTCCGATGGATATTTTGATTAAAGCATCTAATGGTGCATCTGATTTTGGAAATAAATTCGGCCAACCTCTTATTACAGGTTCTGTACTTACTTTTGAACACGAAGAAAACAACCGAAAACTAGGTTATGATAAAGTTATCATGCAAGCTGGGGGAATTGGATATGGTAAACTGGATCAAGCTATCAAACAAAAACCACAAGCGGGAGACAAAATTGTTATTTTAGGTGGAGAAAATTATAGAATAGGAATGGGTGGAGCTGCAGTTTCTTCAGCTGATACTGGTGCTTTTAGCTCTGGAATTGAGTTAAATGCAGTGCAACGTTCGAATCCAGAGATGCAAAAAAGAGCCGCTAATGCGATTCGTGGATTAGTTGAAAGTGATCATAATCCTATTGTTTCTATTCACGATCACGGAGCAGGTGGACATTTAAATTGTCTTTCAGAATTGATTGAAGAAACTGGTGGATTAATAGATTTAGATAAATTACCCGTTGGAGATCCTACGTTATCATCTAAGGAAATAATTGGCAACGAATCTCAGGAAAGAATGGGATTAGTTATTGGTCAAAAAGATATTGATACTTTACAACGTATTGCTGATCGGGAACGTTCACCAATGTATCAGGTGGGTGATGTAACTAATAATGGACGTTTTACTTTTGAATCTAAAACTACGGGAGCAAAACCGATGGATTTTGCCTTAGAAGATATGTTTGGAAGCTCTCCAAAAGTGGTGATGAATGACATTACAATTGACAGAAAATATTCGGAATTATCCTATTCACAGGAAAATATAAAAAGCTATCTAGAGCAAGTTTTACGATTGGAAGCTGTTGCTTGTAAAGATTG
>CANEZU010000078.1 GCA_947444255.1 Flavobacteriaceae bacterium
AACGGCAGTTAGTGATTGCATCGCGTCAACGGCCTTGGGTCCCTGAATCGCTAGCAAAGAGTAGTCATACGAAAGGTTTTGCATGGCCACCCCCAAATCATTATGCGCCGAGATCCAATTCCAGTCTTTTTCAATATTGCTAGCATTAACCACCAATAAATACTCCTCTTCCTTCATTTTATAAACAAGTAAATCATCGACGATTCCTCCCTCATCATTAGGCAAACAAGAATATTGTGCTTTACCAATGGTCAAAACCGAAGCATCATTAGACGTTACTTTCTGAATCAATGCCAAAGCATTGGGCCCCGAAAGCAAAAATTCGCCCATATGGGAAACATCAAAAACACCCACATCCTTTCGAACGGTCTCGTGTTCAGCGTTCACCCCTTCATATAAAATAGGCATATTGTATCCTGCAAAAGGAAGCATCTTAGCTCCTAAACTCTCGTGAATGTGCGTTAAGGCAGTATTTTTCATTTTCTCGTGGATAATATTTTAAGACTGCTAATTTATTGCTTTTTTATGGAGTGACAAAGACAGCCTAAGCCAATTTTATAAAGATTTACTACTTCTTTAGTCTAAATATCAAATATACTTTATAGTGGGATTCGGATTCGCTTTTTTTAGAAATCCTAATGCATTATATTCCGAAAAGGCGTCCAAAGGCCGACTTAATATCTGATGGATTTTTTGTAATTTCGTAAAAACAATTCAGCATGAACAAAACTGTTTTCGTCGATCGGGAGGAAATCCAAAAGCGCTACAAGCCAATAAATAAGCACGCTCACAAAGGAACCCAAGGCCATGCGCTGATTATTGGCGGCAGCTATGGCAAAATAGGTGCCGCCTGTCTTTCCTCTAAAGCAGCCTTGAAAACAGGCTGCGGCCTAGTGACGGCTTTTGTCCCCGCCTGTGGCTACCAAATCGTACAAATCGCCATTCCTGAACTGATGGTCCTAACCGATACTCAGGATAAATACATTTCGGACATCCAGTTCGATTTCCAGCCCAATGCAATAGGCTTGGGACCGGGTTTAGGAAAGAATGCTGCCACTCAAAAAGCCGTATACGAATTTCTTAAAACCAACAAAACCCCACTAATCATAGATGCCGATGCCCTAAACATCCTTTCCGAAAACAAATCCTGGATATCACTATTGCAGAAAAATACCATTCTGACACCCCATCCAAAAGAGCTGGAACGCCTAATCGGTAAATGGGATTCGGAGACGGATAAAATGGATAAAGCAATTGCCTTTTCATTAGAATACCATCTTATAATCGTCATGAAAGGTGCTCCTACACGAATAATCGACGGAAATACTATTTACGAAAACACCACTGGAAACCCCGCTTTGGCCACAGCCGGGACGGGAGATGTGCTAACGGGCATGATCACGAGTTTGCTAGCACAATCCTATAATCCCTTAGATGCGGCCATTATTGGCGTTTACCTCCACGGACTAACCGCCGATATCGCACTACCCCATACTGGCTATCAGTCGTTTATCGCCTCCGATGTGATTTCAAATATCGGAAATGCCTATCTTAGTCTAGAACAAAAACACTAATTGAACCCACACTACTAAAAACAGCTTACTTATTTGTAAGTTTGTATTCCATGAATTGCTAAATATGAAAACCAAACTCCAGCTTCGAACCGTAAATGTGACACGCTATATTACTGCCTTGCGCGAAGGAGGTTCCTTGCCCGCATTGGCCGAAGCCGATGACGATTTTAAATATGTGCTCAAATTTAAAGGAGCAGGTCATGGCACGAAAGCCTTAATAGCCGAATTGATAGGCGGTGAAATTGCTCGGGCCCTAAACCTACAAATACCAGAACTGGTCTTCGCCAATCTCGATGAAGCCTTCGGTAGAACCGAAGCCGACGAAGAAATTCAGGATTTACTCCAAGGCAGTCAAGGACTTAATTTAGCCCTGCATTTTCTGAGTGGAGCCATTAATTTTGATCCCGTAGTCACGAATGTAGAAGCAAAATTAGCTTCCGAAATTGTTTGGCTCGATGCCTTTATTACCAATGTAGATCGGACATTCAAGAACACAAATATGCTCCTTTGGCACAAGGAATTGTGGCTCATCGATCATGGTGCTTGTCTGTATTTTCACCATTCCTGGACCAATTGGGAAACACAAGCCAAAAGCCCGTTTGCGCTCATAAAAGATCATGTTTTATTGCCTAAAGCTAGTTTATTGGCCGAAACGGATCTGCTTTTCAAAAAGATACTGACAGTCGAATTAGTAACGGATATTGTTGCACTTATCCCTTTAGATTGGCTGAATTGGGCCGATACCGAGCAAACGGCAGAAGAAATTCGCTCCATCTACCTGCAATTTTTAATAACGCGATTGAATCATTCCCAACTCTTTATAAACGAAGCCCAAAATGCAAGAGAAGCACTTATATGAGTATGCGGTAATTCGTGTCCTACCAAGGGTAGAACGCGAAGAATTCCTCAATGTGGGGATCATTCTCTTTTGCAAAAAAGCGAAATTTATTCAGGTGCATTTTACGATCGCAGCAGATAAAATCGGAATGATTTCTGCCGAAACAGATATTGAACAGCTGCAACTGAATTTGGAATCTTTTCAGAAAATTGCCGCTGGCGATAAAGCGGGCGGACCGATAGCTCAATTCGATATTCCCTCGCGATTCCGTTGGCTGACCGCTATTCGCAGTTCGGTTATTCAAACATCAAGACCGCATCCTGGTCTCTCAGAAGATCTCGAAAAAACAGGCCTGCGCCTTTTTGCCGATTTGGTATTGTAAATACTAACGAAAATCCCCGAATACCATTCAACGGAATAGTATTCGGGGATTTTTACGATCTAAGCCTCGGCTAATCTTTTAGTATTTTGCTGCTTCGCCTGCTTTGGGTAGTGATTCTTTGATAAAATTACGAATATCCTCATTTCCCTTGGCCAGATCTTCTTTTCGAAGATACATCATATGACCACTTCTATAGCCTTTCCAAGACATACGCTCTTTGAGCTTACCACTTGGATCCATCTGCCACATATTGTATTTGGCATTAAAATAATCACAGGCTCCATCATAATATCCCGATTGCACCATTACATGCAAATAGGGATTCTGGGCCATAGCCTGACGTAGGTTTTCTCCCGTCTGATTGTTGGTTTTATCCCAAGGGTAAACAGAGCCAAACATATTGTACTTCAGGTCCGTTTTGTAATTGAGCTCATTTCTGATATAAGAATTGATGGCTGGGGTGAAGGAGTGAAGCCAGGAGGTTAGCTCAGCATTGAAATCAGGGTTGTCACCAGCATCTTTTTTGTCAATCCCTCTGTATCTGGAATCCAATCGGCCAACAGTGAAACCTTCCTCTCTTAATAATTCTTTCCAGAAATAACTATAAGGGACATCCAGATTATTTTGTAAAATTACCTTTTCAGATAAACCGGAATAACGAGCCATCTTTTTGGCGATAGCTACTTTCTTGCTTTCGTCCAAGGAACCTCCCATACTCAGTGCTGGCAGTAATTCATTTATCGTAAAAGATTCAATTTCAGGAAGCATATCCGTTAAGTCTTTTCCTTGTAAATCCGGACTTAATTTCTTGTGAAACCAGGCAGTGGCTGCAAAATAAGGAAGTTTTAAGGCTGCGTCATTTACAAGGCCACGCTCAATTCCCAAATCGGTTGGGGAAACTAAAACTACGCCGTTCAAATACATCCATTGGCTGTTTTCTAATTCTAAAGCCAAACCAGAAACTCTCGTCGTACCATAGCTTTCGCCAATTAAATACTTAGGGGAAGTCCAACGGTTGTTGCGACTCACAAAACCGCGAATCCATTCGGCTAAATATTTGATGTCGGCATTCACACCAAAAAACTTGCTCCCCGGAATATCTTTATTCAAAGGTCTGGAATAGGCCGTATTAACCGGATTTACATAGACTATATCAGCAACATCCAATATAGAATTTGGGTTTTCCTTGATGCCATAGGGTTGAACAGGATAACCCTCATCATCAATATTCAGCAATCGAGGTCCGGTATAGGCGATTTCCATCCAAACGGAAGCCGAACCTGGACCGCCATTAAATGAAATTACTAAGGGCCGACTCGATTGATCCTTGATGTCGGTGCGCTCATAATAGGTGTAAAAAATCCCGGCCAAAGCCTTTCCTTCCTCATCCCAAACCGGCATAGTGCCTGTAGTCGCTTTATACGGAATTCGCTGCCCCTTGATCGTGGTCTGATGATTGCTCACCACCTGCTGATCCAAATTATACGGAATGTTGTAAATCGAATTTTCTTCTTTTGCTTTTGGAGGATTAGCACTTGCTTCTTTGGCTTCTTGCGCTTGTAAACCGACTGCCAAACCGAACAAAATAATTAAAAAGGCGTTTTTCTTCATAATACAATTTTATAAGTTGATACCAAACGGTATTCCGAAGGAATATTTGGAACTCTAAAGTAAATCATTTTAGAATTAAAATTCCTCATAAAAATGAAATTAAATACAATTCGGATGAATTCCAAAGGCTAACTAAACCGAATCCCGAAAAAAAAGGGAGTTCCGTTTGATAAAAGGAACCGGATTTTTTAGGAAATAGCTAGAATTAAATAGGATTTTCAATTCAATTCCAACTTAACAAGCCAGCCTTATATAGGGGAGCATCAGCACTCCAGGGCTAAATAATTCTAAGAAATTCTTTTTTCTAATACCATGAATTCCAAAGCCTGGCCTCCAATAATCCCTTCAGCATGAATTAGAGGAAAGGCTTCTCTCGCTCCTGTATCAACATAGCCCTGCCGCTCGTACCAAGCAATTAATTCTGCACGAACCGAAATTACAGTCATGACAATTCTGTTCAAACCCAAGGCTAAAGCATGATTTTCGGCAGCTTGCAATAATTTTTTTCCCAAACCACTATTTTGCAATTCAGGAGAAACGGTTAGCATGCCCAAATACAATTGCGTTTCTTTTTCAATTAATAATACAGTGCCTATAATTACTCCCTGATCGGTATATTTTAATAGGGTATTCTTTGGATTTTCAAGAATCTCCGCCAATTCGGCTGCATCAGTTCGGCTGCCTTCCAATAAATTCGCTTCGGTTGTCCATCCCTTTTTAGAGGTTTCGCCGCGATAGGCCGAATTGATTAAGATATTTAAACCGGAAATATCATTGAGGCTTGCTTTTGTAATCATGAGAATTGGACTGAGTTGATGTTTTTTTTAAGCTAAGATAAAGGAAATAAAATTACTTTTTCAAACGCTTTTCGGGGGCTTCCTCTAAAATAGACTTCACCACAGTAGGAATAAGCCGTTTTCTCAAAAATTTTTAACATAGCTGCATTGTCAAAGTTAGTATCGGCCTTAATACTGTATATATTATTTTCTAGGGCATAATCTTCAATCTTTTTCAATATCAGTTGCGCCAATCCTTTGCCAAGATGCTTTTCGGAAACAGCCAGTCGGTGAAAAACTACAAAGGATTCATTCGTAAGCCAACTCCCTTGAATTCGTGCATACTCCGGTTCATCATCAATCAATACAGCACAGTATCCTAGAATTGTATCACCCACTGTCAAAACAAATCCTGCCTCCTTTTTGATGTCTTGTTCTATCACTTCGGGATTCGGATAGCCATCTTGCCATTGCGTACTTCCATCCTCTTTTCGCCTTTGAATGGCTAATTGGAGGAGTTCCCAAATCGGATTTAAATCCGATATTGCTGCTTTTCTAAATTGGTAATTTGTCATTGTTTTTTTTTTTTGGAATCAAATTAAAAACCGATTTAAAGCGGTATTTAATTGATAATTAGTGTTTAACCTAACAATTAGGCGCTCTTCAATGGATGAAAAATAAATCGATCCTGAGATTTGATCTAAGGCTGGCTTCCTACTAATAATTGTACTTAGCCAATAAGCACAAGGACCATAAAAGTATTAAAACGAACTCACAACCATTGCCTACTATCGTGTTTTTAAATGACACAAAATGAGGCAACAGATTGACTTCGAGCTACTAACTTTAGTAGTGTTCCTTTTAACATTAGTACTTTAATCTTTAGACTTACTTAAATACTCTTAGCGCTCCATTGTTTCCAAGCACCAGTAGACCATAACGCTACAAAAATCAGTACCAACTGAAATGGAAGTCGCATCCAGCGCGCAAAATCGCTGTTTAGTCCAAAAGCATCCCGATGTTCGACTAACTGTGCAATATTACCCGGAAAAATAGCCACAAAAAAAGCAGCTGTAATCCAGCCTAAGCCTACTTTATACTTCATTAGAAGCACCAAAGAAACACCCAGTATGATCTCAATACCACCCGATAAAACCACCGTCATATAGGGTTTAATGGGAAGCCATGTTGGTACTTGTGCTAAAAATTCTCGCCTTAGAAAAGTCAGGTGCGAGACCCCTGCAATTAATAGAAAAAGTCCTAAAAGAACTCTTGTGATAGTTTGAAAAAGTGTAGTTTTCATCATATAAGTGTAAATTAATTAGTAAGATTAGTCCTTAGTTTTAATAGCCTTAGCGGCTCCTGCCTTTTCCATCAAGCTGTTCTGCAAGCATTTTAGTTCTTCCTAATTGAATTCGCCAAAATGCCATAAGATGCCCGAAGGATCATGAACGAAACATTCTCTTCCCCAATCATTCGTCCGAATGGGAACAATTTTAACGCTCTCATATTTTGTCGTTAAATTCAGCGCCAAGAGGCTGTTCCAAAAATCAGCCACGTCGTCTACTTCCACAAAAATCATACTGTTGTCAATCCAATCCCGTACATAAGCGTCCTGCAAGTAAAAACCAAAAGCACCCATTTTAAAATAGGAGAGACTTTTTGATAAAAGGACCTCTTCAAAGCCTAGATCCTGATAAAATTGACGAGATAGAGCAAAATTTGCCGCGCCGATAAAGGGCCGTATTGATTTTATTTTTTGATTCATAACTACTTAATTTGCCCCTTAAATTTAGAATTCGGATAATTTCATAGGTTTAATAACAAGTCCTTTTATTTGCTTAACTCTGGTCTTAGAAGGACTATAAATTAGTTTAAAAGTCCAATATCCATGAAAAGCGCTAATCAAAATTCGTTTTTGTTGTATTTAGCTCCTAAGTAAATTCTCTTACAAATTTAGGATATTATACCTGCGCATTCTTATTTTTAAATCACTTCTTTAAATACTCAAAAGACCCCTCATAATTTCCTGTATTTAAATTTATAAACTTTACGTATTTCTTCTAATAGATAAACCTTTAAAAATGATTTTATTAGCCCTTTTTCCTTTTTATTAATTTACACGAATTCTGCAATTTTGAATCTTTTAGCTGTTAAAGCTAATTTGATAATTAAAGAATTTAAGTGTTTTATTTAATTAATTTTAACATAATAACATCTTATTTTATGCTGCATTAATATAAAAAGTATTATTAATATATAAAATTATAAAAAGTTTAAACATTATGTTTATTTTTTAGAACTCTAGATTACAGGCAAACAGATAGAATGATACTAATTCCTTATAAGACAAAGACTTATTGTTGATTTTCGAATCCTAGGCCTTAATTAAACAACCTTAAAAGAAATACTAAACTTTCGTTTTGAATATTGAATTTATTGAAAATAAGGAGGCTCACTGTATAATGATTTCCTAATTTAGTTGAAACACTAAATAATAAAATATGAAAAATGTATTAAAAATTAGAAAATTCGCTTTGATTCTACTGCTCTTAGTATTGGGAATATCATGTAATAACGACGACAATAATGCTCCTGTTGCCGACAATACTATTACCGGGAAAGCGGTTGCAACATCCGATTTAAGTATCTTAGTTCAAGCATTAGTTCGAGCCGATTTAGGCACTACTTTACAAGGATCCGGTCCATTTACCGTTTTTGCACCTTCAAATCAAGCTTTTACCACTTTTCTTGCAACAACTCCCTATGCCACAATTAATGATGTACCTAGGGAGGTGCTAACGCAAATTTTGCTAAACCATGTCGTTAGTGGAGCGGTTAAATCTACTGATTTAACTACTGGCTACATTAAAACTTTGGCCAAAGGTGCTGCTTCAACAACAAATACCCTGAGCATGTACGTAAATACTAGCGCTGGTGTAAAATTAAATGGGATAGCCACTGTAACTACAGCTGACATAATGGCTTCAAATGGAGTCATTCATCTTGTAGATAAAGTTATTGGTTTGCCAACTGTAGTTACCCATGCCGCAGCAAATACTAACTTTAGTACCCTAGTAAGTGTGCTAAATCGTTCAGGACAGCCTAATTTTATTACGATACTCTCCGGTACTGGACCTTTTACCGTTTTTGCTCCTACTAACGCTGCCTTTACAGCTCTTAATACAGAATTAGCTCCCGGTGGTATAGCAGCTGTTTCAGATGCCAACTTGACTAAAGTGCTGCAATATCATGTGCTAAGTCCTGCTAATGTTTTAGCAGCAACCTTAACCGAAGGTCAAATTGTAACTCCCATTTTAACGCCATCCCAAAATTTTACAATTCTTCTAAGCGGTGGTGCTAAAATTAAGGATGCTAATAATCGGATGTCTAATATCATAATTACCGATGTTCAGTGCTCTAATGGGGTAATTCATGCGATTGATAAGGTGTTACTGCCTGTTTTATAATTTTTAATTTCTAAAACAGTACTAACTTTGTTAATAAAAAAAACTCCAATTTGGAGTTTTTTTTATTTTCTAAAGCTTGAAAAATACTAATGCGAACTTCTTGATGCTAATTCTTCTATATAATAAACAATCTTCTCAACCTGTTTCGCATCAGTATCCTGTTCAAGAATGTGCGCTATTATATTCCCTTGTTCTTGGGTTGGCAAGGTTTCGAAGCTACTTAAAACAGCCGCATCTTTAAAACTTTCCAAAATAGGAGTGGAGTCCTTCAATTTTTCATTCGAATTCACATACAAGCTCACCCTTACCGTATCGCCCCCGCTTTTTTGTATCGCTTTTCTAATGGCTCCATTTACAGCGAGTATTTTATCAGAACTCTTAATCGACATTAAATTCTTAACCCCAATAGCTTAACCATCGATGGTTCCGCTAACTTTAAAAAATCCCCAGCGGCTTTTTATGGCTGCTGTATTTGGTATAATTATTCAATACCAAGCCCCTTTTCCGGCTTGGTATTGAATAATTAGTGCTTCTTCTTTGATCAAATACTCCATCTTCTTATCAAAAATAGATTAGTGTAGGTTTGTTCTCTTGCGAATTCGTTTAAATAAATTCCGTGCATTTGTTAAACTTAATCGTGCTTTACCCAAATCAGATCCGATGTTTTATAGCCTAAATCCTTCGCGATTTTGAGATATTGGTCTTTCGTAGCTTGGGGAATGCTGGTTTTCCGCGATAAGATCCATAAATAGTTTAAACTCGATCCAGCAACAAGCGCATACTTATAATCGGAATCTATGGCAATCACATTATAACCAGCATAGAAAGGCCCAAAGAAAGATACTTTGAGCATGGCTACGTTTTCATCTCCCGCAAATTTTGCCTTGCCAATAGCCTCGCTCCATTTGTCTTTTTGGGAATTATAGCCTCGGTTTACTACTTTGATACTTCCGTCTTTATGAATCGAATATTCGGCGGTCGTATTATCTAAACCGCGTTCAAATCTAAAATCCAATCGGGCAATCTCATACCACTTTCCAAGATAGCTGTTTTTCTTAAACGGACTAACTGCTCTTGCTCCTTCAGGAATACTGGCACAGGACGAAAGTCCCAGAAAACTGAACACGATTAAAAATTTTGCTAAAAGTCGAATTGTTTTCATAATTTATTTTTTAATTAATATCAGGGATAAATTTTCATCGGTCTATTTCTGCAATCCTTTTAAAATAGCTTAGGGCTGTATGGATTTTGAAAAGACATGCAGTATAAATACTCCCAAAACAATAAACCCTATGCCGATTATTGCCGCGAAATCTAATTTTTGTTGGAAGAACACAACCGAAATAACTGCAGTTAGAACAATACCAATACCGCCCCAAAGCGCATAAGCTATTCCTAACGGAATTGATTTAAGGGCCAAGGAAAAAAAGTAAAAGCAGATACTGTAGGCAACTACTACAACTAGCGAAGGAACTAGTTTTGTAAAACCATCGGAGGCCTTTATAAAGCTAGAACCCATTACTTCAAACAGGATGGCAAGTGCTAAAAATAAGTAATTCATTATTGTTGAAATTATTTGGAACAAACTAACAAAAATAAGAGGCGATCAACAAAATAATCTGTTAATTTTAGGAAAATTAGTATCGTATTTATTCTGAAAATGCATTAAGAATTCGAAGGGCCTTTAGTCCATCTTTTTGGGCTACAAAAAGATGATCGTGATAAAATCCCGCTACAACATTACAGCTAATTCCGTTATCGGCTAAGGCTTTTGAAAAAACAGCTGTCAGCCCAACAGCTTCCAAGGCAGAATGAACGCTTAAGCTAATCCAAGAGGCTGCAAAAGTATATTTTAAAGCGAGCTCATCAGCCTTTTCTTTCCGGAGAATAATGGTTAAACTTTCCGCTTCTCGGAA
>CANEZU010000079.1 GCA_947444255.1 Flavobacteriaceae bacterium
AGCGAAAGTCAACTCTTCAAATGGAACAGCAGCTGCTTTTGCTTTCGCGTAAGCATCGCCTTCTAATTTCATTTTTTGACCTTGTTGTGAAGCGTAACCTTCTTTCTCGTTAACGACTTGTTTCATCATGCTCATGGCTCCCATGGCCAATTCAACCATCATTTTTCCTTTTGAGTCTACTTTTGAAGTAAATGTCAAAGGAGAAGGCGCTTGTGGAATAGTTGTAGATCCCGTCATTGCGATGGTTTTTACAGCTGTTAAAGCTTTTTCACCGCCAATTGCGTTTAGGTATGCGGTAACCACCATTTTTACCGTAACACCTGTCGGAACTTCTTTTTTCATAGCTGGTTTTTCAACCGGGTTTCCAAATTTATCAAAATAGAACATTGGAATTTTGAGACTTTCCAAGCCTGGAATTACTTCGCTCCCTTTACCAACAATGATCACTCTCAGGTTATCGGCTAGAAAATATTTATTGGCTACAGCCAATATCTCCTCTGGAGTAACTGCGTTGATGTTTCGTATGTAATTTTCGTAAAAATCTTCTGGAAGGCTTTGTGTTTTAATTCTCAAAGCATAACCTGCAACAGTTTGCGGCTTTTCAATTTGCATGACAAATTTACCAATATAGCCCGCTTTTGTACTGTTTAATACTTCGTTAGTAACTTTTTCAGTTCTGATTTTTTTTATTTCTTTGAAAAATTCAACAACAGCACTATCAGTAACAGCATTTCTAACTTGAGTCGAAGCGCTAAAAGTGGAGATATTTTTGCTTCCACCAATACTAGAACGAGCACCATAAGTCCAGCCGTGAGCTTCACGAAGATTCATGTTCAGGTAACTATTAAAATCACCACCAAGGATTTGGTTGGCAACAATAGCAGCGAAATAATCTTTATCTCCCATTTTCAAATTGACTGTATTTTGCAGGGAAATTTCAGATTGAACCGCATTGGGCATATCCACAAAATTGATTTGAGTGTACTGAACATTCTTTGGATCAGAATAGGTCAATTGAGGAGCTGTTGCTTTAGTCCAGCTGCTAAAAAGTTTTTCGACCATTTTCTTAGTTTCCTTGAATTTCACATCTCCAATGATAATTAGATAAGCGTTTTCAGGAACGAAATTAGTATGGTAATTATTTACCACATCTTCAAGAGTTACATTGTTGATGGTTGCTTCTGATAAATATTCGCCAAAAGGATGACTTTTCCCAAAAGCTAATACATTTTGAACTCTGCCAGCGACAGCAGCAACACTTTTTTCCTGAGATTTTAAACCTTCTATTAATTTGTCTTTTTCTTTGTCAAATTCTTCTTGAGTAAAGTTTGGATTTAAAGTTCCTTCGGCCATTAATTCTAATATTCTTCCGGAGTATTTAGATAGGGAGTTAGCCGAAGCTCCTGAAGAATAAAAATTGATGTTTGCACCCAGAAAATCAATTTCTTCGTTGAAAGCATCTTTAGTTATTTTTTTACTACCATTACCAATTAGGCTACTGGTTAAGTTGTCTACTCCTTTTTTAGTTCCTTCGGCACTAGGCAAGTTGTCTATGCTTAAATTAAAAGAAACTCTTGGGAGCTTATGGTTTTCTACTACCATAACTTTCAGGCCGTTTGGTAAGTTGAAAGTTTCAGGTTTTTTTACTTTTACTATTGGCGATGGGCCTGGTTTTGGTTGGGATCTGTCTTGTGCTTGCATAATTAATGTTAAAAACAAGCTCGATACTATTATAAGTGATTTTTTCATGATTGAGTTTGTCTTAGTTTTGAGCTTTATCTTTTGTTGGAACATAATCCAAAATCAATCTTTGGTTTGGATTTAAATATTTTTTTGCAACTGTTTGAATTTCTTCGGCAGTAATGGAACGGTACATTTCGATTTGGGTATTGATAAGGTTTACATCCCCATAAAGTAAATAGAAAGAAGCTAAATTTTCAGCAATTCCTTCCACGCTGGCGTTTCCGTTTACATAATCGTTGTCATATTTGTTCCTAAGTTTTTCCATTTCTTTTTCAGAAAGCAAATTGGTTTGTAGTTTTACAATTTCCTCATCAATTTCGGCTACAATACCTTCAGAAGTATTTTTACCTTGTGGAATTCCATAAAGAATATACATCCCATAGTCTTCCTGGCTATTGTTGAAAGCACCGATTTGAAGTGCCATTTTTTTATCATCTACAATTTTCTTGTATAGTCTAGAACTTTTTCCATCGCTCAAAATAGTAGAGATCATGTCTAATACTCTAGCGTCACGGGTTTTCATAGATGGAGTCCTATACGAAGCAACCACCATTGGAAGTTGGATATTTGGATCTTGGTAATTTGCTTTTATAGTTTCGGTGATAGGCGCTTCAGTAAAGATTTGTCTGTCAATTGGAGTCCCTTTTGCTATAGGGCCAAAATATTTTTGAACCCATTCTTTGGTTTTAGGAATGTCGTTTAAATCTCCGGCAACAACCAAAACAGCATTGTTTGGAATGTAGAACTTTTTATTAAAAGATTGAAACTCTTCTAGCTTTGATGCGTCAAGGTGTTCCATAGATCCAATTGTAGCCCAACGGTAAGGATGTACTTTGAACATGTTTTTTTTCACTTCGGCAATCAGGTTTCCATAAGGTTGATTGTCAACGCGAAGACGTTTTTCTTCTTTTACTACTTCATTTTGAGTGTTAACTCCAATTTGATTGATAACTGGGTGCATCAATCTTTCGGATTCCATCCAAAGAGCTAGTTCTAAATTATTAGAAGGGAAAACTTCATAATAGTAGGTTCGGTCATCAGAAGTATTGGCGTTATTAGTTCCGCCATTAGCAGTAACTATTTTAAACCATTCTCCTCTTTTAATATTTTCGGTACCTTCAAACAGTAAATGTTCAAAAAAGTGAGCAAAACCAGTTCTATCCGGATTTTCATCTTTAGCACCAACATGATACATCACTGAAGTTATAATTACAGGAGCAGAGGGGTCGTTGTGTAAGATAACGTGTAAGCCATTGTCAAGGTTGTATTCTTCAAAAGCTACCTTTTGAGCTGAAGCCACGCCACCAAGCATTAGGATTGTACTTAAAGCCATTAATGATTTTTTCATAGGATTAATAATATAGTTAGATACTTTATAAGTAGGAAACATTGTTGAATTGTTACATCAAAAATAGGGTTTTTTAAACAGAATGTGGTTTTATACTCTATTTTGCATTTTAAATTACTTCAGAAATAAAGAAACAAGGTCTTGATATTCAAATATAATATTTTTTCAGGAAGGGGTTGTGGGATTAATATTAATTTGTATATTTGCAACCTTAAAAATTAACTAAACATCATTGTTATGTACGCAATCGTAGAGATAGCAGGGCAACAATTCAAAGTAAGCAAAGACTTAAAGGTTTACGTTAATCGTTTGGCACATGAAGAAGGTTCGAAAATTTCTTTCGATAAAGTTCTTTTGTTAGATGATAACGGAAAAATCACTTTAGGCGCCCCAGCTATAGAAGGTGCTTCAGTAGAAGCTAAAGTGTTACAACACTTAAAAGGAGATAAAGTAATCATTTTCAAAAAGAAAAGAAGAAAAGGTTACAAAAAGAGAAACGGACACCGTCAGTATCTTACTCAAATTGTAATAGAAGGAATTAGCGGTAGCGCTGCGCCTAAAAAGAAAGCTGCAAAAAAAGCAGAAGTAGAAACAACTGAAGAATAATTAACATTAAAAACTAATACGTCATGGCTCACAAGAAAGGTGTCGGTAGTTCTAAGAATGGTAGAGAATCAGAATCAAAACGTTTAGGTGTTAAGATTTTTGGTGGTCAAGCTGCTATTGCGGGGAACATCATTATAAGACAAAGAGGTTCTAAACATAATCCAGGTGCAAACGTTTACATTAGTAAAGATCATACTTTACATGCAAGAGTTGATGGAGTTGTGAAGTTCCAAAAGAAAAGAGATAATAAATCGTATGTTTCAATTATTCCTTTTGAGGCATAATTAAACTGGATTTTCGAATAATAAAAACCCATTCTGCAAAGAATGGGTTTTTTGTTTGTAAATGGAATTTTATAATTTAATTTATAATAGTTTCTATTCTAAAGTTTTAAATAAAATGAATGCATTCAGTAAGAAGTAAAAAAAGGCGGGAGATGAAACAAGCAGTGAGTCTTTCATTTTTATTCTAACTCCCACTCCAAGAAACATCAATAAAGCTAGACCTGCTGAAGATAAAACTAAAATAGTTTGATTCTGGATGCCTATAAATAAACCTAGAGCGCCTGTCAATTCTAGAAAGGCAGTCAATTTTCCAAATTTTTCTAAACCAAAGCGTTTAAATTCGTTTTTCATGTTAGAAGAAACAAAATATGCTATTCCATAAATTAAAAATGAGGATGCCGAAAATATTATAAGTGCTATTAGGTAAGTCATTTTTTATTTATTTAGAAGTAAATAGCGCTACAAAAATAGATGCCGCTAAAAGAAATAAAGAGGGTAAGTGTTTAGACCAAGGGTTTCGTACTTTAAAGTGAAAAAATTGTGCACAAGTCATTAAAAATGCCATTAAAAGTGCTGGAATAAGTACTAATGTTGGAAACCAAATTCCTGTTATTAATAAGGTCGCCAATACTATTTTTGATGCTCCAACGGCGTTTCTTGTTAAATCAGATAAGCCATATTGTTTGAATTCCTTAGTGATGTTATCAAATCTAAATATCCAAACATAGCCAACAGAAAAAGAGATTGTTAATTGTGCAAGAGTAGTGTATATATTCATAATTTTAGAATTAGTTTTTTATGTTTTATTTTGCAAGAAATTTAATCAAATATACTCTAAACAACGAAACAATATTATTTCATTTCACATTTGTTACAAAACTATTAAGTAGTTTTTAATTTTCTGCCAATAGAGCCGTTGTCCGTAGGAATTAATTCGAAAATCAGATCTGGACTTAGGACGGTTTCAATACGATGAGAAACACAAATGACAGCCATATTCGTTTCTTTTTTTAAAATCATGATGAGTTGACCCACTAATGCGACATTTTCATCGTCTAAGCCTTCTAAAGGCTCGTCCAGAATTACTAATTCTGGCTGTTTTATAATTGCTCGAATGATTAAAACTATTCTTTGCTGGCCGATGGAAATCTGATTGAAATAGTTGTTCTTTAAAGATCCCATTTGTATTAAATCAAGCCATTTTTCAACGGTTTTTTTCTGTAATGATGTCGGCTCAGTATACAAACCAATAGAATCAAAAAAACCGGATAGGATCATGTTTTCTACAGTCTCCTTTTTTTGGAACAGATCGGTCATTGAAGTTGCGTAAATGCCAATTCTTTTTTTAATTTCCCAGATGGTTTCACCACTTCCTTTTTTTCTTCCAAAAAGGAATAAATTCTGACCATATCCTTTTGGGTTATCTCCCGTAATCATTGATAGTAAAGTGCTTTTTCCGGAACCATTAGGACCAACTAGCTGCCAAAACTCTCCCTTATTAATAGTCCATTTAATCGTGTTAATTATTTTCCTGCCTTCATAACTTACGGATACGCCATCGAGTTTGACTAATTCAGTGTCTTTATTGTCGTTTGTTTGTATTGAGGAAGGCAATGCCGTTTTTTCAAGAATTATAGGTTTCGATTGTTTAGACTTTATAGCATTCAAAGCAAAAGAATTATCGGTAATCTGTGCCTTATTTTTAATAAATGGCAGTAAATCTTCACCGCGGTTAACGATTTGAAGGAGACGAACAGAATCGGATAATTTTTCCAATATAATTTTCAGACTTTTTCTGGAGTCTTGGTCTAAATGATCCATAGGATTATCAATAATCAAATAATCTGGTTTATGGTTTAGGCAGTATTTTAGGAATTCTTTTTTGCGTTCCCCAGAGGAGAATGTATTTAATTTCCTGTTGGTATCTGTCAAGGTTTTGGACAAATCATATTGAGATTCTCGTTCTATAAATTCAGATATAGCGAGGTCTGAAAATAGAATCCCTTTTAGAGTATTGAAGTGGCTTAGTTTTTCAGTTGCTTTTCCAGAAAGAATCGTATCAATAAATTCTTTTTTATTGACGTCGTTCGATAGCAGAATATCCCAATGTTCGAGCTTATACATTTTAAAAACCTATTTTAAGTAGGCTAAGATAAAAAAATCCCTTGTAGGAAACGGATTTAGTTCCGTTTCCTACAAGGGATTTGTAAAGATTAAATTGTAAATTAATTAAATCTACAGTTGCTTAGTATCTGTAATATTCTGGTTTGAAAGGACCTTCAACGGGAACACCAATATAATCAGCTTGGTCAACACGTAAAGTTTCTAGTTCAACCCCTAATTTAGCCAAGTGCAACATTGCTACTTTTTCATCTAAATGTTTTGGCAACATATAAACATCATTGTTGTATGCAGCGCTATTTTTCCATAATTCGATTTGAGCTAATGTTTGGTTTGTAAAAGAGTTACTCATTACAAAACTTGGGTGACCTGTAGCGCAACCAAGATTTACTAAACGTCCTTCTGCTAAAACGATAATATCATTTCCAGCGATAGTATATTTATCAACTTGTGGTTTGATCTCTACTTTTGATGCACCGTGGTTTGAATTCAACCAAGCCATATCAATTTCGTTATCAAAATGTCCGATGTTGCAAACAACTGTTTTGTCTTTCATTTTTTCGAAATGAGAACCCAAAACAATATCTTTATTTCCTGTTGTTGTAATGATAATATCAGCAGTAGCAATAACAGAGTTTAATTTTTTTACTTCAAAACCGTCCATTGCAGCTTGAAGCGCGCAAATAGGATCAATTTCAGTTACAGTAACAATAGAACCTGCACCTCTAAAAGAAGCTGCTGTTCCTTTTCCAACATCACCGTATCCACAAACGATTACTCTTTTTGCAGCAAGCATAAGATCAGTAGCACGACGAACTGCATCAACTGCTGATTCTTTACAACCGTATTTATTGTCAAATTTCGATTTAGTAACCGAGTCATTTACGTTGATTGCCGGCATTGGTAAAGTACCTGCTTTTACTCTTTCGTATAATCTGTGAACTCCAGTTGTAGTTTCTTCAGATAATCCTTTAATTCCAGCTACTAGTTCTGGGTAACGATCAATAACCATATTAGTTAAATCACCACCATCATCCAAAATCATGTTTAATGGTTTTCTATCTTCACCAAAGAATAAAGTTTGTTCGATACACCAGTCAAAATCAGGTTCGTTCAAACCTTTCCAAGCATAAACTTGAATTCCAGCGGCAGCAATAGCAGCAGCAGCTTGATCTTGAGTTGAAAAAATGTTACAAGAACTCCAAGTTACTTCAGCTCCAAGGGCGATCAATGTTTCGATTAAAACGGCAGTTTGTATGGTCATGTGCAAACATCCTGCAATACGAGCACCAGCAAGTGGTTGTTCGTTTTTGTATTCTGCACGAAGCGCCATTAAACCTGGCATTTCTGCTTCTGCAAGTTCAATTTCTTTTCTTCCCCAATCTGCTAGAGAAATGTCTTTTACTTTGAAAGCCACATAAGGCATAGTTGTAGTACTCATTTATAGTATATTTGTAATTATAAATTTTTTGCAAATTTAAGGAATAAGTTTCTCTTTTCCCCCAATTTAAAAATATTTATGAATTGTTTAATTTGCTAATCTTTTGAACATTAGCTTAATAATTTTTTTGAACTGGAAATTGTTTCCTTTTTTGGAGCTATTCCTGCTATTCGCTTTATCCACGCTAAAAAGCGTGGGATACCGCTGCTATCAGGGCTAAAATAAACCAATTAACATGCCTTTATATAAAACCATATCTTTTAATTCGAATACTCAGATTTACGTTTGGAAAATAACAGAATCTTACGAACAACTCCAAAAGGAAGTGGTTCTGAACGAAAATAGTTCCCTTAGACTAAGTAGTATGAAATCGGTCATGCACCAATGCGGATTCCTGAGTGTACGCAACCTATTACAGGAAGCGGGTTATTCGGATACAGATTTATATTACGATCCCTCAGGGAAACCCCATCTCAAAGACAATAAATATATTTCGATAACACATTCCCATCATTTTTCGGCAATCATTATTAGCGATGTCGCCGTAGGAATAGACATCGAATTGCAAAGAGTTAAAATCATCAAAATAGCCCATAAATTTTGCGATTTGGAGTTCGAATATTTAAATACCCAAACAGATGATTTTATTCGAAAATTGACCGTAATTTGGGGAGCAAAAGAAGCGGTGTTTAAAATTCAAAATGAAAAAGGGATCAGTTTTAAAAATCATATTTATGTTTACCCTTTTGAGTTAAATGTTAAACAAAATGCTTCTAAATTGAAATTTGAATCTATTGAAAAGGATTTTAAAATTCATTTTCGAGAAATTGAAAACTTCACATTAGTTTATGTCTTTGAGGATTAAAGTATAATTTGCGCCAGGAATATTAGAAATAGTGGCTAACTATTTAAAATTGACCGTTTGTAATAAATATAATTCGTGAATTCGGGTCTAAATAAAATGACAAATATTTATAACAACATTCTGAAATCAAAAGCAGAGAACAAGAAACTTCTTGCAATTCTTCTGGATCCGGATAAAATTGATTTAGAAAACACAACAGCATTGATATCTAAAATCAAGCAAACGCCAGCCACTCATATTTTCATAGGAGGAAGCATGGTTTTAAATGACATAACCGATGAATTAATTCAACGGTTAAAAGAAGAACTAGTAATTCCAATTGTGCTGTTTCCTGGGAATCCATCACAAATATCAGAACTAGCGGATGGGATTTTATTTCTCTCCTTAATTTCAGGAAGGAATCCGGATTATTTAATTGATTTTCAAGTTCGGGCTACCCCGATTCTTAAAAAAATAAATTTAGAAATTATTTCAACCGCTTATATTCTCATTGAAAGTGGCAGTGAAACGGCAGTAGAACGCATCAGTAAAACTAAACCACTAAGCAGGAATCACCCTGATTTAATTTTGGCGACTGCTCAAGCGGGTGAATTATTAGGGCATAAACTTATTTATCTCGAAGCTGGTAGTGGAGCTAAACAAGCGGTTCCGTTAGAAATAATCCAATTAATCGCTCAAAATATAGAAATTCCGATAATAGTTGGTGGCGGAATTGTAAATTTGCAGCAAATCCAAAAAGCTTTCGATTTCGGGGCTGATTTAGTAGTCATTGGAACTGCTTTTGAAAAGGATTTGAATTTTTTTAATGTAAATTATTAAACGTAGTAAATGATAGATTTTTTTCTTGACGCTTATAAAGACACCTCTGAACTCCAAATTATATTGGAGATTTTTGCATTTGTATTCGGGATTTTAAGCGTTTGGTATGCTAAAAAAGAAAATATATTAGTGTATCCAACGGGGTTATTAGCGACTATCATTACCACTTATCTGTTGTATGTTGCGGGTTATTTGGGAGATATGATGCTGAATGCTTATTTTTCGATTATGAGTATTTATGGCTGGTACAATTGGTCAAAAAAAGATAATGCCGCAGATAGTTTGCCAATTTCCAGAACGAATACCAAAGAAAAAATCATTGGAGTTCTATTGTTTTTTATAACAATTTTTGTAGTTTTCGGGGTGTATAATTGGTTTAATCATGAAATTAAAAAGGAACATTATATTGATATCTTAGCCTCCGGAATATTTTTCACAGGAATGTGGTATATGGCGATTAAAAAAATTGAGAATTGGACCTTATGGATTATTGGTGATCTAATCGTGACTCCATTATATGCGTATCGCGGATTAGGAATATTATCATTACAGTATTTAATTTTCACAATAATGGCTGTTTCAGCTTATTTAGAATGGAGAAAAGTCTTAAACAACTCCCAGATCAAGGGGATAGTAAAATAATTAAAATTGCTCTTTTTGGACCTGAAAGTACTGGAAAAACAACTTTGTCCAAACAATTGGCTGCTTTTTTCAATACCGTTTGGACTCCAGAATTTGCGCGGGATTATCTGCAAAATAAATGGGACAAAAGTGCCGAAATCTGCGGACCGCAAGACATGCTGCCCATAGCTGTTGGTCAAACTCAATTAGAAAACGCGACTTTACTTGAAGCAAATCATTTTCTTTTTTGTGATACTTGTTTGTTGGTGACCAAAGTTTTTTCGGAAGTCTATTATCAATTTTGTGACCCTATTTTAGACAAGGCAGCGCGAAAGCATGAGTACGATTTATTTTTTCTTACCGATATTGATATTCCCTGGGAAAACGATGATTTGCGTGACCGACCAGAAGGAAGAGAAAGTGTTTTTGAAGTTTTCAAACAGGCTTTGATTGATTTGAATAAGCCCTTTATAACGCTTTCAGGAAATAAGGAGTTACGTTTCGAAAAGGCGGTATTTGTTGTTAAGGAACTTGAACTAGCTCTTAAAATGGGATTTTCAACTGCGGATTATCTTCAGATTTATGAATTGGGGATGAGCATGGAAAAGAT
>CANEZU010000080.1 GCA_947444255.1 Flavobacteriaceae bacterium
GAAATAATAAGCGTTGAAATAAAAAATATTCTCCAAAAAGTAGCCGGTTCTTTAAAAATAAAAATTCCAACTATAACCGTTCCTACTGCTCCTATTCCTGTCCAAACCGCATAAGCAGTTCCTATAGGTAAAGTTTGAGATGCTTTATATAATAAGCTCATACTAATGATCAAACAAACTAAAAAACCAGCCAACCATAAGCTCGCAGCAGTTCCTGTACTTTCTTTAGCTTTTCCCAAACAGGAAGCAAAGCCAACTTCAAAAAGTCCGCCAATAACTAATAAAATCCAATTCATAATTAAGGTTTAATAATCAAAACAGAAGGCACTTGACTAAGCCATTCACTTTGTTTGTTGAGAAGAATTTTCCAACTTTCGAAACTAACCAACATCAAATCCTGTTGGTTTAAATAGGCTTTCTCCATTGAAATTTCAGTCGTCAAACTGAGATTGTTCGGATATTTTTTTTCTAAGGTAGCGATTGCACTTTTTATAACAAAATTATCGTCCACAATTGTATTAATATCAATAACAGATATTACAGAGTTGTTGTTATAAATTAATTTCTGTGCATAATCAATCAAAAATGAATCTTCGATGCTGAACATTGGAATAAAAACCTGATTCACATTTTGCAAATCTTTATCTATCAAAATTCCCAAAGGCATTTTAGTTTTAGATATAATTTGGCGAGTTCGCTCATCAAAAGGGGAGTTTTCAAAAAGACCTTCTTTACCCGTGAATTTATCAATCAGTCGATCCGGATTAATAATTCGAGTCGTAAAGCCCAAAACCTTTCCTAGTAAAGTTCCTTCAAAAATAGATTTCCCTAATCCAATTAATAGTAAGTCATATTCACCCTGATTAGCAATATCAGCAATATCATTTTCAATATCTACAGTTGCTTTAAAGATTGTAGTGATTTCTTGTTTTAAGGCTTTTGATTCTTCTAATATGGGCAAAAGCCGTCTTTTTTCTTGTTCTTCAATATCAAAAGCGTGCATCTCGTCGCTTAATGATAAGTGCATTGCTGTAATAACAGAACTGCTTTTTTGTTTTTTCACCAAACTATGAGCGAGTCGCAATAAAGATTTTCCTTTTTGATTGTTTCCGAAAGAGATTAGTATTTTATATTTTTTGTCAGAAATCACTTCTTGTGGAATCAGAATTACTTTCTTTTTAGAAATGTAATTAATCAAATTCAAGGCGGGACCAGTCATAAATGTAGTTACTAAAGCCATAATAACCATCATCGTAAATATTTCAGTAGAAAGCACTTTTAAATCCAGACCAATATTTAAAACAATCAATTCCATTAAACCCCTTGTATTCATCAATGCGCCAATCGTGAAACTATCGCGCCAGCTTTGACCTACAAATTTTGCTGCCAAGGCACTTCCAACAAACTTTCCGACAACAGCAACTAAGATAATCATCCCGGTTATTTTCCACAAATAAGGATCATTTATCAGACCAATCTGAGTTCTCAAGCCTGTAAATACAAAAAATAATGGCAATAATAAAATCACAGAAACGTCCTCGACTTTTTCGATAATTATACTTCTAAACTTAGCATTATCGGGCATAATGGCTCCGGCCATAAAAGCACCAAACAAAGCATGAATTCCAATAACTTCTGTAGTATAAGCGGAGACGATAAGTGTTAAAAGAAAAATAGCAACAACTGGTTTGCTCAAACTTTGGCGGGAGTTTTTGAGCTCTCCCACTTTTTCTAAAAAAGGCCGGACTACTTTAAGCATCAAAAAAACATAACCTATTGCTAAAGCAATTACATATAAAGAACTTTCATAGGAACCCGCTTTAACAATGGCAATTACTATAGCTAGAATACACCAAGCCGTAATGTCATCTGCCGCAGCACAAGTAATTACAATAGTTCCTAATTTAGTTTTATGAATACCACGTTCCTGTACGATTCTCGCTAAAACGGGAAAAGCAGTTATACTCATTGCAATTCCAAGAAATAGAGCAAAAGAAGCAAATTCAACTCCTACGGGTGCAAATTGATTATAAATAAAATAAGCAAGACCAATCCCCAAAGTAAATGGAAAAATGATACTGGCATGACTAATCACTACTGCATCATTTGCTTTGTTTTTTAATGATTTTAAATCGAGTTCCATTCCTATAACGAACATAAAAAGGATTAAACCAATCTGGCTTAAAAATTTTAAATTCCCTAAAGATTCTATCGGAAATAAATTAGCAAAAAACTCCGGAAAATAAAAACCAACTAAGGAGGGTCCCAAAACAATTCCGGCAATCATTTCGCCAATTACGGATGGTTGTCCAATTTTACGAAACATCCACCCAAAAAATCGTGCAACTATTATAATTGTAATAATCTGCAACAACAAAATGGCCAGTGGTTCCTGTAGATTATGAAACATAGAAGATATAAACTCCGACCATTGGTCTTTTACCGTTTTAGAAACGACAATTTTTCTTCCATTTTCTAAATATTTACCTTGTTCCAGAATCCAATAAATGAATACCGAAAAAACTCCAGTGATGGTGACGTAAAAAATAGAATTCCTGTACTTCTTCATAATGTTAATGCACCCCATTTTTTTTACAAATATGAGAAATCAAATATATAAATTTTAACATCAAAAAAAATAGTAATCTAAATTTAATATTCAGCAGCCAACAGACACAATTAAACTATAAATGTTAAAGCTTCTGTAGCGAAATCTGTTTCCTTTTATTTACATTTGCAGCGTTAAATTTACGCTATGATTAAGTGGTTTGGTTTAGGGTTTTGGGAATTAATTGCCAGAATTGTTTTGAGAAATAGAATTTTAATGCTTTCGATAATCATTGCGATTACTGCCTTATTGGCTTTGCAATGGAAAAATATTCATTTTACATATACCGAGGCTAATTTATTACCTGACGATAACATTGTCAATGTTGAATACAATGCTTTTTTAAATAAGTTTGGTGAAGAAGGTAATTTAGTCATTATTGGCGTAAAAGATGACGCTATTTTTACTCCAAACGCATATGCTTCCTGGTCCAAATTAATGAGCACCCTTAAAGGGAATAAAGAAGTTGACTTGGTTGTTTCTATTAGTAATTTGCAAAAATTACAAAAAAACGATTCTCTTGAAAAATTTGAATTAGTGCCTTTTGTAGATCAGACTAAAACCTTAGATCCGATTTATTTAAAGCAAATAAAAAAAGAGCTCTTTAATGACTTGCCTTTTTATGAAGGTTTACTTTTCAACAAACGTTCCGGTAGTATTCGTTCGGCAATTTATTTAGATAAAAAAATAATCAACACTCCTTTACGGAAAGATTTTATTCTCAAAAAATTGATTCCGGCACTGGACACTTTTGAAGCAGAAACTAAAATCGATTTACGTGTGTCTGGAATGCCCTACATCAGAACCCTGAATGCGCAAACCATCATGGATGAGATCGGGATATTTATTGGAGCGGCGCTATTAGTCACTTCTCTCCTATTCTTTTTCTTTTTTAGAAGTTTTAAAGCTACTTTAATATCCATAGTTATCGTAATTATTGGCGTAATGTGGTCCTTTGGAGTTTTAGGATTATTAGGTTATGAAATCACGGTTCTAACGGCCTTAGTACCTTCCTTAATTATCGTAATCGGAATACCGAATTGTATATTTCTGACCAATAAGTACCATCAGGAATATAAAATTCACGGAAACAAAGCCAAAGCTTTACAACGGGTTACAACCAAAGTAGGTATGGCTACTTTAATGACCAATCTTACCACTGCTATTGGTTTTGCTACATTTGTAGCCTCAAATAATAAAATCCTATTAGAATTTGGTGTGGTAACTGCTATTAATATCATGGGGCTTTTCTTCCTATGTCTGATTGTAATTCCTATCTTTCACAGTTATGTTCCACCACCAAAAGAACGTCATTTAGAGCATCTGGATCGTAACTACGTAAAAGTATTTATGGATTGGATTTTAAGAAATATAAAAACCAACCGCTTTTCAATTTACGTTGTTGCTATATTATTACTAGTGATTAGTATTATTGGGATATACAAAATGCGAATCTCCGGTAGCTTGATTGAAGATATGCCCCAAAAAGCTCCCTTTTTCCAAGACATTGTGTTTTTCGAAAAGGAATTTGACGGAGTAATGCCTCTGGAAATTATGATTGACACCAAAAGAAAAAAAGGAGTCATGAAATTATCCACACTTAAACGGATGGAAGAATTGGAAGAGACTATTAATGAAATTCCAGAGTTATCAAAACCGCTTTCGATTGTAAATCTTGTAAAATATTCCAAACAGGCTTATTATAACGGGAATCCCGAATATTACGAATTGCCAACATCTCAGGAGCAAAACTTTATTTTGTCCTATGCTAAAAATGCGACTAAAAACTCCAAAGACAATCTCATGAAAAGCTATGTGGATTCTACGGGCCAATTTGCTCGAATTACAACTTTTATGAGAGATGACAGCGGGGATAAAATGTCAAAAATAGAAAGTGAAATTCGCAAGAAAGCGGACAAAGTTTTTCCTGCCGACCAATACAACGTAATCATAACTGGAAAAGCTTTGGTTTTCCAAAAAGGAACCGGTTATTTACTGGACAACCTGCTTTCCTCCTTGGTTTTTGCCTTTTTCTTGACCTCCCTTTTGGTGGCTTTTATGTTCCGATCGTTCAAAATGGTTTTAGTTTCTATAATCCCAAATCTATTGCCACTTTTACTGACAGCAGGAATCATGGGCTTTTTAGACATTCCATTAAAACCGTCAACCATACTGGTATTCGGAATTGCCTTTGGACTTTCGGTAGATGACACCATTCGATTCCTGGCACAATATCGCGAAGAATTAAAGAAAAATAATTGGAAAATTCGCAAGTCGGTTTATGCTACATTTACAGATTCCGGACTGAGTATGTTCTATACTTCTATTGTTTTATTCTTTGGGTTCTCTGTTTTTATGCTTTCTAGCTTTGGTGGAACTATCGCTCTAGGCGGATTGGTTTCGCTGACTTTATTATTTGGAATGTTGTCTAATTTAATGTTGCTACCTGCCTTGGTTTTAACTTTAAATAAAACATTGGCCAACGAACAGGAATTTATTGAACCTAAAATTAATATTATCGAACGAAGCGATGCCGAAATCGATGATTTTGAAAATAAAAACCAGGAAAAAACGGAATAATTTTCATCATGATACAAATCTGTTTTTTCTTGATTTAGAAGCCGTATAAAATTGTACGGACTGAAATTCGTCGAGTATCCTAGCTTATTGATTTGCTTAGCCCCGATAGAAGCGGCATCCCACGCTTTTTGCGTGGATATAGCGGATAGCGGCGAATAGCTACTGAAAATCCTTATTTAAAGCTAGTCGAAATCATAAAATAGAAGCAAATACAAACAAATGAATTATATTTGCAGTTCTATTGCAAGCCAAATTCTAATATCAATTTTTCAATTATAATGAAACACACCAGAGTAAAAGACCTGTTAAACAGTACAACTACCCTTCATGAAGTGAATGCAAAAGGTTGGGTGAGAACTTTTAGAAACAATCAATTCATTGCGTTGAACGACGGTTCGACCATTAATAATATACAATGTGTTGTCGATTTTGAGAACACTGCCGAAGAAACCTTGAAAAGAATTACGACTGGAGCAGCTGTTTCTGTAACCGGAACTTTAGTAGAAAGCAAAGGTGCCGGACAAAAATATGAAATTCAGGTTGCTAAATTGGAGATTCTGGGAGATTCGGATGCAGAGAAATTTCCGATGCAACCTAAAAAACACTCCTTAGAATTTCTTCGTGAAAATGCCCATTTAAGAGTGCGCACCAATGCTTTTGGTGCAATCATGAGAGTGCGTTCGGTCTTGTCTTTTGCCGTTCACAGTTATTTTCAGGAAAAAGGATTTGTATATGTAAATACGCCAATTATTACCGGTTCGGATGCCGAAGGTGCTGGAGAAATGTTTAAAGTTACAGCTCTGCCTTTTGATAATACGCCAAGAACCGAAGATGGAAAAGTAAATTATAAAGAAGATTTCTTTGGAAAAGAAACCAATCTAACGGTTTCTGGACAATTAGAAGGCGAAACTTTCGCGATGGCTTTGGGCCAAATATATACTTTTGGACCTACATTTAGAGCCGAAAACTCGAATACTTCCCGACATTTGGCTGAATTTTGGATGATTGAGCCCGAAGTGGCTTTCAATGATTTGAGTGACAATATGGATTTGGCAGAAGATTTCATTCAATATGTAATTAAATACACTCTGGATAAATGCCAGGATGATTTGAAATTCTTGGAAGGTCGTTTGATAGAAGAAGAAAAAGTAAAACCACAAGCCGAAAGAAGTGAAATGGCTTTACTTGAAAAATTAAATTTTGTCTTGGAAAACAATTTCAAAAGAGTTTCTTATACCGAAGCGATTGACATTTTAAGAAATTGCAAACCGAATAAAAATAAAAAATTCAGCTATATAATAGACGAATGGGGTGCTGATTTACAATCGGAACACGAGCGTTATTTAGTTGAAAAACACTTTAAATGCCCGGTAATCTTATTTGATTATCCTGCAAACATCAAAGCATTTTACATGCGATTAAACGAAGATGGAAAAACCGTTCGCGCTATGGATATCTTATTCCCCGGAATTGGAGAAATCGTTGGTGGATCTCAGAGAGAAGAACGTTTTGATGTTTTAGTCGAAAAAATGAAAGCGCTTGGAATAGACGAAGAGGAATTGTGGTGGTATTTAGATACACGTCGTTTTGGCTCAGCAGTTCACTCTGGTTTTGGACTAGGATTCGAAAGATTAGTGCTATTTGTAACAGGAATGACCAACATTAGGGATGTAATTCCTTTCCCTAGAACACCTATGAATGCTGAATTCTAAAAATTGGTTTCCGATTTAAAGTTTAAAATTGTTGTTAGTTCTCCAACTTTAAGCTTTAGATCTTAAACTTTAAACCATAAAAATGCTAAAGCAATTTTTAAATTTAAAATTATCACAGAAATTATCTCCTCAACAAATTCAGTTGATGAAGTTAATTCAATTGCCTACGCAAGCTTTTGAACAACGTTTAAAAGAAGAAATGAATGAAAATCCGGCCTTAGAAACCGGTAATGAAGAAGAAGATTTCGATAAGGAGGAATACGATGATGCAGAATATGATGATTATGAAGATAATGAAAACATCAATACAGAAGAAATCAATATTGATGAATATTTGAGCAATGATGAGACGCCTGATTATAAAACTCAGGTCAATAATTATAGCGAAGAAGAACGGGAATCGCCATTAGCCGCTCCAGTAAGTTTTCATCAGGATTTAATCAATCAGCTGAATACTTTTATCTTAAATGATGAAGAACGGGAAATTGCAGAATTCCTTGTTGGTAGTATCGATGATATGGGATATATACGAAGAAGCATTCAGGATATTGTAGACGATATGGCCTTTACCCAAGGTGTTTATACAGATGAAAAATCAGTGGAGAAAATGATGAATGTTATTCATGAGCTAGAGCCCTCGGGAGTTGGAGCTCGTGATTTACAGGAATGTCTTTTATTACAACTCAAACATAAAACACCTACCGAATATGTGGCAATGGCCACCGATATTATAGAAAATCAGTACGATGCTTTTATTAAAAAACATTACGATAAACTGATTCAAAAATATAATGTTTCGAATGAGCAACTTAAAAAAGCAATTCACGAAATTGAAAAACTGAATCCAAAACCGGGAGGTGCTTTTACCGGAAACAATAAAATCACCGAGAATGTGGTCCCTGATTTTGCCATTCGAATTGTAGATGGCGAATTAGAACTAACCCTAAACGGTCGAAATGCTCCTGCTTTACATGTTTCCAAAGATTATCAGGAGATGATGCAAACCTATAAGGAGTCACGTGATAAATCAAATTCCCAAAAGGATGCCGTTCAGTTTATCAAACAAAAATTAGATTCTGCTAAATGGTTTATTGACGCCATCAGACAAAGACAGGAAACGCTATATGTGACCATGAATGCAATTATGCATTATCAGGAAGAATACTTTCTTGATGGTGATGATACCAAGATGAAACCAATGATTCTGAAAGACATTGCCGATTTGGTTGGCCTGGATATTTCAACCGTTTCCCGTGTTGCTAATAGCAAATATGTAGAAACTCCTTATGGGACGAAATTAATCAAAGAATTCTTCTCGGAAGCAATGAAAAATGATCAGGGTGAAGATGTTTCTACTTTAGAGATTAAAAAAATTCTTCAAAACACGATTGAAGAAGAAGACAAACACAAACCTCTTCCTGACGATCGTCTCGCTGAAATTCTCAAAGAAAAAGGCTATCCAATTGCTCGTAGAACGATTGCTAAATACCGTGAATTATTAGATATTCCGGTTGCTAGAATGCGTAAAAAAATGTAAAAAAGCCCCACTTTCTAATTTATATTCAAAACTCTTTTCTTAATCGTAAAGAGTTTTTTTTTATCAAAAGTCACCACGTACAACAAAAAAAATACATTAAAAAAAGATTGAAAAATAAATTTTATAAAATAAAGATTCAAAACGAAAAATTGAAGCTTAACTTAGAGTAAATTTGTTTCAGTAGTTCAAATAAAACTACTTCTATAAACAAAACAATTACGTGCATTAGTTCTTCAATAATGTATATCTGTGTAATGTTTTTATTGTACCTAAATAATTATCCATAATCATAAAGCTTAGCTGTGTTCTAGAAATAGGTATGAGCCAAACTATTTATAGTTTATTTATTTAAAAAAATGTAAGCAATAATTTATCACTAATACACTATTCAAATCATGTTCAAAAAATTCAAAAGTTCAGAAATTATTATTCTAATTGTGGTGGTTGTTTTAATATTCGTCTCGGAATATTTTTACATCATAATGAAAAATCCTCTTCATGCCATTTTTATCGGTTTGTGGCCACCAACAATTATGTCTCTACTCATTTATCTTAACTTAAAAAGCAAACAATAATATGGATAATTTTGTATTAATAGCTTTCACAATAGTACTTGTGATTTCGTTTACTGCTTTTGGAATTTCAACTTTCGCAGAATTCAAAAATATTAGTGACGACACTTATCCGAACAGAAATAAAAAAAGCGGAATAATATCAATTTTCCTCCGGTTTTTAGGGAAAAATATGGATGCCTAAAAACATAAAACCTATTTAAGATTGGAAACAAAACGAAACCCTAACTTAAAAAAAAAACATTTTAAGATTAGGGTTTTTTTTACAAATTAAAAAACTAAACAGTACTTCTGCATTTATAGATTCTTTATATTTGCTCAGTAAAACCATGTACTTGAAAAAAATATTCGCTTCCTATTCTTATTTGTTTCATCCTATTTTTATTCCACTTTACGGAACCCTACTTTATTTTTATTATAATATTAATTACTTTGATATCAGACAAATTTATCTGGTACTAATACAAGTAAGTATAATTAGTGTTTTCATTCCAATCTCCTTTTTCTATCTATTAAAAACGCTGGGATTAGTGGATACACTGATGCTCCACAGAATAAATCAGCGGAAAATCCCATTATTAGCTCAAGTTTTCTTACTGGGAATTCTAATTCAAAAAAGTATTAAAATAGAGTTAATGCCTGAATTGTATTTCTTCTTTTTAAGCGGTTTAATAAGTTTAATTATTGCTTTAATCCTTCTTTTTTTCAAAGTAAAAGCTAGCTTGCATCTTCTTGGAATTAGTTCGTTAACCGCTTTTATGATTGGTCTTAGCATACACAATCAAATGAATATGGTATATACAATTGCTTTATTACTGCTAATAAATGGATTGGTTGCCAGCTCAAGATTAATACTAAATGCACATACTAATAAAGAACTGAGCATCGGGTTTGTCTTAGGCACAATTCCACAAATTATAGTGTGGTATTGTTGGCTATAAAATATAAAACATCAAACCCAGATTCAAGGTGTTTAATCCGATAGTTTCCGAATTAATCGAAGCCGAATTTTTAAAAAGAGGGGTGATTCCATAATAAGCATAGAAATTCCAAGTGTTGTACCCCACGGAAAGATAAGTACCTAAACGCAGTTTATTCATATCCGAGTTGTCAGATATTTTACGAGTTCCCTGCTCATCAGCAAAAACATAATTATCATAAATAGAATAACTGATTTTAAAACCGGAATAGATTCTCCAAAATTTATGACTTTCTGCTGTTGATGTTCGCCATCGAAATTCAATAGGAAGGTCAACAAAAACTTGTTCTAGCTTATTTTTACTGTATCTAGTAATCGATTCAATAGCTGAATATTCGTAAGACTGAGCTGTTTTTTGTACCGATAAGTTCTGAAAATACTTGTTATATGACAATCCTAAACCCGAAGCGATGGC
>CANEZU010000081.1 GCA_947444255.1 Flavobacteriaceae bacterium
AAAATCCTGTCAAATTGGTATAATTGGAAACGATATAGCGAAAAACAATAAAAAGGAAAGCAAAACATAAAAGTTGAAATAAGAAGGCTTTAATTTGTAATTTACTCATAATTTTGTTTTTTTGTTTTTAAAAAAAACTATTCAATTGTTGAATCTGAAACTTGAAATTTTGTTCGTTTGCTTCCTTCATACATTTCGTATTTTACCAAACGAGCTTCTAAACTAGCATTAAATAATTTTATTTTTCTGGAAGGTTTTAACCCTACAAATTTTAAAGCATCCAAATTAGCTGTTATAAACCAAGCATGGGTTCCAGGATAATTTTTCTTTAAAGTATCTCCTATATTCTTGTAAAATTCCTCCATCTGAATATCCAAACGTTCTCCGTAAGGCGGATTGAAAACCATATGCAAAGGACCTTCGGTTTCTTTTTCGGTATCAAAAAAGTTGCGCTCAGCAATTGTAATATATTCTTCCAGATTGGCATTTTTAATATTGGCTTTAGCCTTCAAAACGGCACTTGGCGCTTTATCATACCCTTTAATTGTATAATGAAATTCGCGAACTTTCTTTAATAAAGAATCCACAATATTATCAAACAATTCATTATCCCAATCACTCCATTTTTCGAATGCAAATTCCTTACGGTTGATATTGGCCGGAATATTACAGGCAATCATAGCTGCTTCGGCCAATAAAGTTCCACTTCCACACATGGGGTCAATAAAATCAGATTGTCCGTCCCAACCTGAAAGCAAAAGCATTCCAGCGCCTAAAACTTCGTTTATTGGGGCAATATTTGTTGCCGTTCTGTAACCTCTTTGATGCAAAGAATTTCCTGAAGTATCTATTGCAACAGAACATTGATCTTTATCGATATGAATATTTACTCTCAAATCCGGAAATGCCTTATCAACACTTGGTCTTTGACCTGTTTTGTTTCTGAATTGATCAACAATAGCATCTTTGGTTTTTTGAGATACAAATTCAGAATGATTGAATTTATCGGAATGAACCGTAGAATCAACTACAAATGTTTGATTCGAATTCATATATTGAGACCAATTGATTCCCGAAATTCCTTTGTACAATCCCTCTTCATTGGTAACTTTAAAATGATAAATCGGTTTTAAAATTTTTAAAGCAGTTCTCAAGGACAAATTTGCTTTATACATAAAGCCCTTGTCTCCTTTAAAACTTACCATTCTAATTCCAGCTTCCACATCTTGTGCACCCAACATTTGCAGTTCTTTAGCCAATATTTCTTCAAAACCAAAAAAGGTTTTGGCAATCATTTTAAAATTATTTTCCATTGTAAAATCAAGTATTCAGTGCAAAAATAGACTAAATTTGCATTTTAAACAGTTTTCAAAAAATAATAAATGTCCGAAAAGCAAAATACATCCTCCGAAAACGAATCAATACCTTCTGAAAAGTGGTTTGCTTCCTGGTTTGACACTCCCTATTACCATATTCTTTATAGTGACAGAAATTATAAAGAAGCCCAGCTTTTTATGGATAATTTGACGCATTATTTAAATATGCCCGAAAAATCAAAAGTCTTAGATTTAGCCTGTGGAAAAGGGCGACACTCTATTTATTTGAACCAATTGGGTTATGATGTTCTTGGAATTGATTTATCTGAAAACAGTATTAATGTTGCTAAAATCAATGAAAATGAAAGCTTACACTTTCAGGTTCATGATATGAGAGAACCCTATGCTGATAAATATGACGCTATTTTTAATTTGTTTACTAGTTTTGGTTACTTTGAAAATGAAGTAGACAATCTCAAAACTTTAATCACTATTAAAGAAAGTCTCTCTGAATATGGTTTTGGTGTGATTGATTTTATGAATGTAAATAATGTACTAGCAAATTTAGTTCCTGAAGAAATTAAAACGGTGGGAGATATCGATTTCCACATCAAACGTTACTTAAAAGAAGGTCATATTTATAAAGAAATAGATTTCGAAGATAAAGGAGAAGTGTTTCACTTTACAGAAAAAGTAAGAGCTTTTACGCTAATCGACTTTGAAAATCTAATGGAAGAAGCAGGAATATATTTGTTGGATACTTTTGGAGATTATAAACTTAAAAAATTCCATAAAACAGAAAGCGAACGACTAATTATGATTTTTAAATAATGAACTATCTTTTACCGTTACTTTCCGTATTGTTGGGTTATGGAATTGCATTATATCTAAAACCATCAAATAAAACGAACCTTAAATTGCTATTGGCTTTTAGTGGTTCTTTTTTACTTTCTTTAACCGTCATCCATTTGTTGCCGGAAGTATACGAAAGTAAAAACCCATCGATTGGAGTTTTTATAATGGTTGGAATTTTATTCCAAATTATTTTAGAATTCTTTTCTAAAGGTGCCGAACACGGTCATGTTCATGGTCATGATACCATGAAAAAAATTCCTTGGTTATTATTTGTTAGTCTTTGTATACATGCTTTGTTAGAGGGTCTTCCTGTTAGTCATCATGAAGGTTTATCTTTAGGAATAGCCGTTCATCATTTGCCAATAGCCATAATTCTGACTAGTTTTTTTATTAATGCTAATTTAAACAAAAAAGCGATCTTCTTTTTCATGCTAACCTTCGCATTAATGACACCTTTAGGAACCTTGATTTCTGATTATTTACCATTTTTGAATGAATATTACACTGAAATTACTGCCGTTGTAATTGGAATATTATTTCATATATCCTCTACAATTATTTTTGAAACCAGCGAAGGCCATAAATTTAATATTGCTAAAGTTTCAATGATTGTTTTAGGAATTGCTTTGGCCTATTTTATTTAAAAGCTTTTTATTTTCACTTTAAATAAAATAATCGAAAAACCTTGTAACTTTGAACATGTCTAACTTTTTTTCTTAAAAATGACTTTCACTAAAACTACCGAACAATCTTCTAAATATGAACATTTAGAAAAAATGACAGTTGAAGAATTACTTTTTAACATCAATCAGGAAGATCAAACAGTTCCTTTTGCTGTAGAAAAAGCATTACCACAAATTGAAAAACTTGTAACAGAAATTGTTTCTAAAATGAAATCTGGCGGACGTCTTTTCTATATTGGAGCGGGAACTTCAGGGCGTTTAGGAATAGTTGATGCTTCGGAATGTCCTCCTACATTTGGAGTTCCATTTGATTTAGTAAACGGAATTATTGCCGGTGGTGACAAAGCGATTCGTCGTGCTGTAGAAAATGCAGAAGATGACTCTAAGCAAGCTTGGATCGATTTACAGGAACACAATATCAGCGAAAATGATGTAGTTATAGGAATTGCAGCATCTGGAACTACACCTTATGTAATTGGTGGTTTAGAAGTATGCAATCAAAAAAACATTAGTACCGGTTCCATTTCTTGCAATGCAGGAAGTCCATTATCGCAAACTGCAAAATTCCCGATTGAGGTTATCGTTGGACCCGAATTTGTAACAGGAAGTTCCCGAATGAAAGCAGGGACAGCTCAAAAATTAGTTTTAAACATGATTTCTACGGCTACTATGATTCAGCTTGGAAAAGTAAAAGGCAATAAAATGGTCGATATGCAATTGAGCAACAAAAAACTAGTGGATCGAGGTGTAAAAATGATTCAGGCTGAAATACCAGTGACTTATGAGCAAGCCGAAGAATTATTAAAAACCCAAGGCAGTGTTAGAAAAGCTGTAGATTTTTATAGTACTAAACAATAATTTTAAGTTTATGGCAACAAATAAAACCATCTTGAACAAAGGAATTGCCTATATGGCATGGGCTTTACCCTGTTTGTTTATAGGTCCATCTGTCATTTATAACGCTTTTATGAACAACCAAAATACCTGGCATTATTTAGTTTTAGGTTTCGGAATCATAATTTGTATTGCAGCCGTTTATTTGATGTTTATGGGATTAAAAACAATTGTAAAAAGCATATTTGGAAATTAAATGGAAAACCTAATACACGTTCATAAGACTTTCGAGAAAGTAAATTATACCGACAAAAAAATAAACAACAGAGAATTTGAAGACTGCGTATTTAAAAACTGCGATTTCTCTAATAGCGATTTCTCTTACAATACTTATATTGATTGTGAATTCATTGATTGTAATTTATCCATGATTCAATTATCATCTAGCAGTTTAAAAACAGTAGTTTTCAAAAACTGTAAGCTCCTAGGAATTCATTTTCACAATTGTGATGACTTTTTATTTAGTGTGAATTTTCAAGATTGTGTTTTGGATTATTCCTCCTTTTCCAATAAAAAAATGCCGAAAACACAATTCATTACTTGTTCTCTAAGAGAAGTTACTTTTATTGGAACAAACCTTTCAAATGCTAATTTTGATAATTGCGATTTAGAAGGAACCTTATTTAATGACACTATATTAAAAGAAGCAAATTTTAAAACAGCCTATAATTATAAAATTGACCCCGAATTCAATCTCTTGAAAAAAGCAAAATTTTCAACCAAAGGAATTCATGGACTTTTGGATAAATATGATATTAAAATCGAATAAAAATGAAAAAAATAGCACTACTTCCAATCTTGTTAGTCCTTATTTCCTGCTACAATGTAAATCGAAATTGTAAAGATTTTAAAACAGGAAAATACCAATCGGAAATCACAATAAATGGCGTAAAAAAACAAACCACTTCAATCAGAACCGACTCAATTGTCATTGAAACCTATGAAGGGAAAACCGACACAGCTTCAATTAGATGGATCAACGATTGTGAATATATTTTACAAAAAATAAATCCTAAAAGTAGTGCTGAGAAAAAAGCTATCTCAATAAAAATATTGACAACATCCGAAAATTCGTATACCTTTGAATTCGGCATCGTAGGAAATAATATCCGCCAAAAAGGAAGTGCCAAACGAATTAAATAAAACAAATTAAATGGAAGTTTTTTTAAACCCAAATGCTTGGATTGCTCTATTAACATTGACTTTTTTAGAAATTGTATTAGGTATTGATAATATCATTTTCATATCAATTGCTACGGGAAAATTACCCGAAAGTCAGCGAAAAAGAGCTACAAAAATCGGAATGTTTCTTGCCATGTTTATGAGAATTGCACTCCTAATGGGAATAACTGTTTTAATTGCAATGAAAGAACCTTGGTTCAGTTTTGAACTAAGCTGGATTAGTGCCCAAATTTCAGGACAAAGTATAATCTTACTACTAGGCGGATTATTCCTGATTTATAAAAGTACCAAAGAAATTCACGAAAAAGTGGATGAGAAAGGTGAAGGTGAAAAAGAATTAAAAAAATCGGTTGCGAAGTCTTTTGGAAATGTGATTTTTCAAATTATTCTTATCGATTTAGTTTTTTCCTTTGACAGTATTCTGACTGCCGTTGGAATGACTAATGGAGTTGAAGGCGCTCTTTATATCATGATTACTGCTGTTGTTATATCTGTACTAATTATGATGCAATTTGCAGTACCTGTAGGTAGTTTTGTAAACAAACATCCTTCTATTCAAATTTTAGGTTTGTCCTTCTTAATATTAATCGGATTCATGCTAATCACTGAAAGTGCTCATTTAGCTAACGCTTCCTTTTTTGGAAATCATGTAGATGTTGTTCCAAAAGGTTATTTGTATTTTGCCATTTCCTTTTCTCTATTAGTAGAGTTTTTAAACATGAGAATGTCAAAAAATAAAAATGTCAAAAAATAAATTAATTTATCCGCTAAAAAAAGCGTTCCAGTTGGAACGCTTTTTTTATTTAAAACAGTATGATTTGGCCATCATCATCAAGCTGAATATCGCCCTCTTCCGTATTTATTTGGGTGTCGCCCTCTACTTCTATATCTTCCGGAATAATTTCTTCCGGAATATCATAGGGCAAAGATTCTAATAAATTAACTTGTTTCAATTTATCTGTTGTCAATTGATTTCCCAATGCTTTTAATCCTTTTAAAGCAATGAAATTTTCAATATCTACAGTCATATTCTCTTTTTGAACACTCTTTACTTTTGTAAAAATTAACTCAGCAACGGGCCTGTAATCTGTTGAAACAATCTCCAATTGTGAATTAGCGTGCTCTGTTATAAAAACTTCTTCTTTATTTTCGGTTTCCACTAAAAAACGTTTAATATAATACCGTTCTTTTTCTCCATCGAAATAAATCGCAGAGATTGGTTTCTTCGGAATCCATTTTTCCAAAGTAACCATATCTTCATCAAAATGTGTGGCTAATTCGGGCGTAATAACCTTAAGTTTTCCCGATTGATGAATCACTAAAATCTTGTCGTTCGGTCTAAATTCTCCTAACAATTCTCCTCTTCCATCTACATTTAATCGTTGCACAGTATCATCAAACCAGATTTTTCGGGGCAATAAAGTAGAAATTCCTTTTTCTTTGAGTTCAATTTTTTTAATTGGATATTTAGTCACTAAATTCCCTTTGGAGGTACGTCCTTTTATGGCAAGTTTAGCAAAATCAATATCAAATTTTAGTTTTTTAACGCTTCCCACTTGACGCAGTAAAATGGTGATAACCTCTGCTTCACCATTCGGATTACAAGAGAAATACAAGACTTGAGATCCTGCGGTTTCATTAGTCAAATCATATGCTTTATCTCGGGTTACTCCTGAAACATTAAATCTTTTGATGTAAGATGGTCCTGATTTCCCATCGCGGTAAATCATATTATAAATAGTGCGTTTATCGCTTCTATCAAAAATAGCAATGTGAATGATATCCTTTCCAACAAATGTTTTGGCATCTACTTTTGTAATGATCATTTTCCCATCTCGCAGAAAAACGATAACATCATCAATATCGGAACAATCCGTAACATATTCGTCTTTTTTAAGGCTCGTTCCTACAAAACCTTCTTCTTTATTTACATATAATTTGGTATTTCTTAAAACTACTTTGGTAGCCTCAATATCATCAAAAATGCGAAGTTCCGTTTGACGTTCTCGTCCTTTTCCGTATTTTTCTTTTAACCTTACAAAAAAAGCAATTGCAAAATCAATCAAATGTTCCAGATCATGTTTTACCTGCTCAATATCACCTTCAAGAGCTTCAATTTTATCTTGGGCTTTATTACTGTCAAATTTAGAAATACGCATAATTCGAATATCCAGCAAACGCAAAATATCTTCCTCGCTAACGGCTCTTTTTAAATGCTTGATGTGTGGTTTCAAACCATTATCAACAGAACTAATTACTCCTTCCCGCGTAGTTTCCTCTTCAATATCACGATAGATTTTATTTTCGATAAATATCCGTTCCAAAGACAGAAAATGCCATTGTTCTTCCAGTTCACTCAATTGAATTTCAAGTTCACTTTTCAGCAAACCAACTGTTCTTTGGGTGGAGATTTTCAACATTTCAGAAACACCAATAAACAGCGGTTTATTGTCTTCAATCACACAACCTAATGGTGCAACTGAAGTTTCACAAGCTGTAAAAGCAAACAAAGCATCGATGGTTTTATCTGGTGAAACCCCAGGAAAAAGATGAATTAAAATCTCTACTTCCGCAGCAGTATTATCTTCAATTTTCTTGATTTTGATTTTCCCCTTTTCATTGGCTTTCAAAATACTTTCAATTAAAGAGGAAGTATTCGTAGAGAAAGGAATTTGGGTAATTACTAAAGTATTTTTGTCTAATTGACCAATTTTAGCACGAACTCTAACCCTACCACCACGTAAACCGTCATTATAATTGGAAACATCCGCAATACCGGCTGTCATAAAATCAGGAAAAATCTGAAATGGCTTTCCTTTTAATATTTTTATCGAAGAATCGATTAACTCAATAAAATTGTGAGGTAATATTTTTGTAGATAATCCAACAGCAATTCCTTCTGCTCCTTGTGCTAATAGTAAAGGAAACTTAACGGGAAGATTATTAGGTTCTGCTCGTCTTCCATCATAAGAAACGCCCCAATCAGTTATTTTAGGACTGTAAATTACCTCCAAAGCAAATTTTGACAAACGAGCTTCGATATAACGAGAAGCTGCAGCGCCATCACCTGTAAGAATATTACCCCAGTTTCCCTGGCAGTCAATCAGCAATTCTTTCTGGCCAATTTGTACCATCGCGTCCCCAATACTCTGATCACCGTGTGGATGGTATTGCATAGTATGACCAACGACATTCGCTACTTTATTATAACGACCGTCATCTAGCTCCTTGAGTGAATGCATTATTCTGCGCTGAACAGGCTTGAAACCGTCTTCAATAGCCGGAACTGCCCGCTCCAAAATAACATAAGAGGCATAATCTAAAAACCAATCTTTATACATTCCGGTAACCTTGGTAATAGTATCTGCACCACCATCCTGATTGTCGTAAAAATGTTGTCCTCCAGTTTGTTGACCTTCTTGAATTGGATCTATATTTTCTTCTTCGTCCATTGAATTTGCTTGATTTGCTTAAAGTGATTTCTCAACACTTTAAAACTTAAACTATTTTCTATACTTTTTCCAAAACGTCTAATTCGACTTTCAAATTCTTGATGATAAATTCCTGTCGGTCCGGAGTATTTTTACCCATATAAAAAGACAATAATTGTTCTATCGAGGTATTTTTATCCATCATAATTGGATCTAGACGAATCGTATCTCCTATGAAATTTTTAAATTCATCGGGTGAAATTTCTCCCAAACCTTTAAATCGAGTAATTTCTGGTTTTGGCTTTAACTTTTCAACTGCTGCTCTTCGTTCTTCTTCCGAATAACAGTAAATTGTTTCTTTCTTATTTCGAACTCTAAAAAGAGGTGTTTGCAAAATATACAAATGGCCATCTTTGATTAATTCAGGAAAAAATTGCAAAAAGAAAGTAATCAACAACAATCGAATGTGCATTCCATCGACATCAGCATCAGTTGCAATTACGATATTATTATACCGCAAATTTTCCATATCATCCTCTATATCCAATGCTGCTTGTAATAAATTGAATTCTTCATTTTCATAAACAATTTTCTTGCTCATGCCATAGGAATTCAAAGGCTTACCACGCAAACTAAATACCGCTTGTGTATTTACATCTCTAGATTTGGTAATCGATCCTGAGGCCGAATCTCCCTCAGTAATAAAAAGCGTACTTTCTAAACTTCTTGGGTTTTTGGTATCCGTAAGATGCGCGCGACAATCTCTTAATTTCTTATTGTGAAGATTTGATTTTTTAGCACGGTCTTTCGCTAATTTTCGGATGCCTGATAATTCTTTTCGCTCCCGTTCGGCTTGAAGAATTTTTCGCAATAAAGCATCTGCAGTATCCGTATTTTTATGTAAATAATTATCTAATTTGGTTTTAACAAAATCATTAATAAAAGTACGAACAGAAGGCATTCCTGGTTCAGAACCCATATCTGTCGAACCCAATTTAGTTTTGGTCTGCGATTCAAAAACCGGCTCCATCACTTTAATACTTATCGCACTTACAATTGATTTTCGAACATCAGAAGCTTCAAAGCCTTTATTATAAAATTCGCGAATGGTTTTCACAATAGCCTCGCGATACGCTGCAAGATGTGTTCCTCCCTGAGTAGTGTTTTGACCGTTCACAAAAGAGTGATATTCCTCGCTGTATTGTGTTTTACTGTGTGTAAGTGCTATTTCAATATCTTCCCCTTTTAAGTGGATAATTGGATATTCAAGATCATCAGAATGAATAGTTTCTTCCAATAAATCCTTTAGTCCGTTCTCAGAAAAATATTTTTCACCGTTAAATAAAATAGTCAATCCATTGTTCAAATAACAATAGTTTTTGAGCATTTTAATTACATATTCACTCCTGTATTTGTAGTTTTTAAAAATGGCTTCGTCAGGAATGAAAGTAACTTTAGTACCCTTTCGTTTTGTAGTCTCAATGATATCTTCTTCGAGAACTAAATTTCCTGCTGAAAATTCCGCTGCTTTTTGTTTGTCGTCCCGAACCGATTCTACTCTAAAATAATTGGAAAGCGCATTTACTGCTTTTGTACCAACACCATTCAGTCCAACAGATTTCTTAAATGCCAGCGAATCGTATTTTCCTCCGGTATTCATTTTAGAAACCACATCAATCACTTTCCCTAGTGGAATTCCACGACCATAATCCCGAACGGTAACTGTCTTGTCTTTGATTGTTACCTCAATATTCTTTCCGGCGCCCATAACAAACTCATCGATACAGTTATCGAGAACCTCTTTAAGCAAAATATAAATACCATCGTCTGGTGACGAACCGTCGCCCAGTTTACCGATATACATTCCCGGCCGCATACGAATATGCTCTTTCCAGTCGAGCGACCGAATATTATCTTCGGTATATTGATTT